>NZ_JBEXGU010000032.1:0-72675 GCF_040607515.1 Streptosporangium sp. NPDC005286
GTACGGCCATGGCCGTACCGCCCGGAAAACGCCAGGAAGGCGAAAGGCGTTCTCAGCGGTTGCGGTGTGACTCGTAGCGCATGGTGCGCGAGACACCGATCCGCACGGTGGTGCCGGGCATGATCGTAACCGGCTCGTTCGGCGGGATGTCGTAGAAGTTGGGGTCACCGGGCGGCTGGATCTGGGTGCCGTTGACAGATCCCAGATCGACCAGGTTGACGTCCCAGCCGTCCAGCGCCACCCGCAGATGCCGGCGGGAGACCGAGCCGTCGGGGCTGGTGACCTTGGCCGGGCGCACAGAGCCGTCGGCCACCTCGGGTGCCCGCTCGGGGTCGCGGCCCACCAGATAGTCGGTGTCGAGCCGCAGCGTGAGGCCGTCGTCCAGGAGCAGGACCCCCAGCGGCGGACGCGGACCCTTGTAGGGAACGAGGGTGCGCTGGACCAGTGCGATACCGCAGACCGCGCAGTAGGGCACGCGAGGGTCATTGAAGTGGTCGTTCTTGCAGTCGACCCCATAGACCAGCGGCCGCGCCTCGGGTTCGGCCCCGGAGTTCGGCGCGGGCGCCGGAGACTCGGCCCCGGACTGTGAACCGCCGGGCGTCAGCAACTCGTACTCGAACGGCTGGTCGCGGACGTCGATGGGATCCCCGCCCATCCCGCTGGCCCTGGCCGTGTCGATGTCCTCGTGACGGACCTCTTCATGGTGGACCATCGCGGGGGCGGGTCCGGTGGAGGGCATCGGCCCCTGCGGGGAGGCCGCGGGGATCGGCTCGGAGTGCCACGCCTGCGGCTGTGGCTCCATCGGCGGCGGGGCGGTGACCGGCGGATAGGGATCCGCCGGGCCCATCGGATAGGGCTCGGCCGGGCCCAGGGGGTAGGGCGCCGGCGGGGCGCCCTCCGGAAGGGCCGACCACTCGGGGGAGGCCGGCCGCTCGGGTGGTGCGGGCATCGGGGTGGGCTCGGGGGCCACGGGCTCCATCCGGGGCGCCTGGTGGACCTGTGACGCGGCGGGCTCCATCCGCGGCATGGCCTGCGGGGCGGCCCCCACCTCCGTCAGGTCGCACCAGACACCGCCCGCGACGATCACTCCGGCGTCCAGCCGGGACAGCGGGTGCGCGGCCCCGGCGTCGGGCAGGCTCAGCTCCACCCGGGTCACCGGGCCGGGAACCAAGCGGTCGGACCAGGTGAGCGCGTCACGCCCGGCGAGCTGGATCTCACCGGCCGCGCCGGTCACCGCCGCGAACGCCGGGCCGCTGACCAGGACGGCCACTCCCCCGCTGACCGGACCGGCGACGGCACACGCCACCGGCTCACCGATCACGACGGCGAGGATCTGGGCGACCCGGCGGGCCAGCGCCCGGCCGTCGCCGCCCGAGGCCGCGGTCTCCCGCAGCGCCCCCAGCAGATCCTCAACGACGGCCTCGGCCGCGTCGCACACCAGCAGCAGGCCGCCCACATAGGCCACCAGCCCGTTGCCCGGAAGCGGACGCACCACCCCGAAGCCCTGGTCGGTCACAGAACTCTCCCTCCCCGGAAACGCCACCGGATGAACGGCACCCGCATGGGGCCGTTCGTCACCAGCCAGATGCATACCCAGACGACCGTGAAGTGCGTCCAGAAGGCGGCCGGCGGAACCGGATCGATAACATCGACTGCACCGGACCGTAGCAAAAAGTACAGCACAAGGCCTTCGGGCACGAGCGTCAGCAGGCCGAACAGGGTCGGCCAGTCCTTCTCCCATCTGAACTGCATCAGGAAGTGATATATCAGCTCCCAGACGATCCCCAGCACGGCTACCGCCGCGAGGACCAGGAACCCGTTGACGTAGCGCTCGGAGAGCGGCCCGGAGGAGCCGGGAAGCACCGGCACGATCAGCAGGGTGATGATCGCGCCAACGGTGGCGAGCATGAAGAGGCGCGTCTGAATACGGCCCCACAGAGTCGGAACCACGGGGGACTACTCCTTACACCGACGAGTTGAAGGCCCATTTGAACCACTGCGAGGTCGAGCGCAGCGGTCCCATCTTTTTGACGAACCCTCGTCTTGCCAGATCGTCGGCTATCTCCTGAGCCGCGATCTGCAGGCCGAGGAAGGTGTCGACACCCGGGAAGTAACCTCCGAGCGTGGCCGATCCCGAGGCGTAGAGGGCACCGTCACCATTGGCCGTCCCCTTCACCTCGAAGTGGCGCTCCACCTCGAGCCTGCCCACCGGATTGCGGAACGCCCCACCGTGCTGGAGCAGGTCCGCGAAGATCCGGTGCTCGGCGATGTCGGCCTCCAGGCCGGTGCAGTCGATGATGTAGTCGGAGACCGGCTCGCGGACGATGCCGTCGCTGCTGCGCACGTAGCTGACCAGTCGCCCGTCCTGGCTGTGCTCCACGCGGTCGACGGTGCCCTGCACAGGGTGGTAGTAACCGCCACTGCGCCCCGCGCGCATCTGCTCCTGCCAGTGCCGCCGGTAGGGGGTGTTGGTGCCGCCCATCTCCTTGTACTTCTTCGCCCGGTCGGTGCCCTCGAGCTTGCGCATCTGCGCCTTGAGCTGACCGCCCCACACCGACTTGGGGTAGTTGAAGCCCTGGTAGGCCCAGCCGTCCCCGCCCTTGCGGCGTGACCAGATGTGCGCGCCGTGGGAGCCGCTGACGAACGTGCGGAAGATGTGGATGATCTGGGTCTGCAGGCCGTACCGCGCCCGATCGTCGAACAGCCGCTGGAGCACCCGGGAGGCGACGATGCCACCGCCGCGAATGACCACGGTGCCCGGCCTGGTCTTCAGGAACTCGTAGACCTGCTCATGCGGCTCGTAGGCGTTGACGACGTGCTGGTAGTCACCGTGCTTGGTCCGGAACTCCTGCAGGTCGGGCAGGAACTTCAGGCCCGGGTAGCCGATCGCGATGTGCACGAAGCGCGAGCGGAAGATGATGCGCTTGGTCGCCGCCGCGCCGTCCGGCGGGGTGACCACCGTGAAGTAGCCGCCGCCGGCCCGGCGGCGGACCATCCGCACCTGTCCCTTGACCAGCATGTCCCAGTAGTTGATGCGTTTGGCCTCGCGCTCCAGGTTCTCGAAGACCGTGCCCGCGCGCGGGGTCCAGTAGTCGTTCATGATCGGCTCGGTGAGGATCTGCCACAGGTACGACGGCTTCTTCTCCTTCCACGCCTCTTCCAGGGCGTAGGAGGGGAACCCCCACAGGTTGTCCGGGCGAGAGGAGGAGTCGGAGCGGATCCGCTCCCCACGGGGGATCTGCGAGCACCTGGTGAGGAACTCGTAGGTCTGCCATGGGTGATCGATATTGGAGACCACCCGCATCTGCGAGGTGGGGACGCCGTAGATCCTCAGATAGTCGAGCGTCACGAAGGAGCCCATGCCGCCACCAACCGTGAGGAAGGGGATGTCGTACATGGGTATGCCCGCGGCGGCGACCATCTGGTCGGTCCATTCGGGCGCGCCGAGGAGATCCGGCGTCAGATCGCCGGCCGGAGCCGGCGTGTGGGGGGGTGCCAATTGACGTCCCTTAAGCTACATGGCCAGCCAGTTCACTAGCCAAAACCCTAGTCCTGGTACGAGCCGAAAACGAGTAGGACAAACAGGGATGATTTTCCCTGGTCGTCCTGTCTTCGGCGAGTATTCAGTGAGACGCCTGCAAGTGACATGTGGTTCGCTTAAACTCCGCTGAACACTCGATTCACGTCAGACGTCGCGAGCACACCGAAGATCTCGCCACCACGCTCCACCAGGAGATACTCACCCGCCGGGGATTCACGCATGGCGTCGATCAACGGCTCCCCCTCCAGGTCGGCGGCCAGCACCAGCGACGGTTCGAGGCTGCGCGAGAGCGAACCCGTCGTCACCCAGGGGCGGCGGCTCTCCGGAGTGGCCTCCACCGCGACCTCGTTGACGATGCCCGTGGGGTGGCCCTCATGGTCGACGACCACCATCGCCCCCGCCTGCGCCTCCGCCGCCCGGCGCAGGGCCTCGGCCAGCGGCACGTCACCGGTGACCGCGATGGCCCTCCTGGCCAGGGCGCGGGCGTTGACCTTGGGGATGCGGGCGCGCACCTGGGCACCGCGCAGCGCCTGGGTGGCACCGAACCAGATGAAGGCGGCCAGCAGCACCGACCAGGCGAACGTCATGTCCGGCGCCGACCTGGTCGCCAGCGCCAGCCCGATGGGGATCGCGACCAGGGCTACGGCCAGCCCCCGGCCCGCCCAGGCCGCGGCGATCGTGCCCGTACCGGGCTTGCGGGTGATCTTCCAGACGCCCGCGCGGAGCATGCGCCCCCCGTCGAGCGGCAACCCCGGCAGCATGTTGAAGACACCGACGATCAGGTTGGCGAACCAGAGCTGGAAGACCAGGACGCCAGGGATCGTTCCGGGGTCGATGATCCGGGAGGCGGCGAAACCGAGCCCGGCCAGGCCGAGCGAGAGCAGGGGGCCCGCGAAGGCCACCATGAACTCCCTGCCGGGCGTCTCCGGCTCGCGTTCGATCTCCGAGACGCCGCCGAGCAGGTAGAGCGTGATGCGCCGGACCGGCAGGCCGTACATCCTGGCGACCACGCAGTGCGCCAGCTCGTGCAGGAGCACCGAGACGTACAGCAGCACCGCGAAGACGAACGCGACGACGTACGTGATCGGGATGCTCAGTTCGGGCAGCCAGTAGGCCACCACGCCCTGGAACGAGTAGGTGATGAACGCCGCCACGATGAGCCAGGTCGGCGAGACGTAGACCGGAATGCCGAACGGCCGGCCCATCCGCAGCCCTGAACTGTCCCGGCGTGGGCTGTCGCTGCTCACCGCTGGCTCACCACTCCTCGTTCAACCCGTGTTCAATCCACCCTCAAGCCTCGATGGTACGCGCCGCCGGACCTCCGGCAGACGCCACGAGGGCACCTCGGGCGCAAACTGTCGTCACCGTGACCTACAGTGCGGTCATGTCGCTGACCGAGCCCACGATCATCGGAGCCCTGTCGCCGTCGCGGGCGGGTGACTTCATGACGTGCCCGCTGCTCTACCGTTTCCGGGTGATCGACAGGCTCCCCGAGCCTCCGTCGCCGGCCGCCGTGCGCGGCACGATGGTCCACTCCGTGCTGGAACGGCTGTACGACCTGCCCGCCCCCGATCGCACGGTCGCCGCGGCCCAGGACCTGCTGGAGCCGCAGTGGCACAGGCTGCAGCAGGAGGATCCTTCGTATGCCGGCATGTTCACCGGTGACGACGACCGCGCCGAGTGGCTGGCCCAGGCCCGCGTCATGCTGGAAAGTTACTTCACCCTTGAGGACCCCACCTGCCTGGAGCCCGCCGAGCGGGAACTCTACGTGGAGGCGGTGCTCGGCAGCGGCCTGATGCTGCGGGGCTACATCGACAGGCTGGACGTGGCGCCCAGCGGCGAGGTCCGCGTCGTCGACTACAAGACCGGCAGCGCCCCGGGGCCCGCCTTCGAGGCCAAGGCGCTGTTCCAGATGAAATTCTACGCGCTGGTGCTGTGGCGGCTGCGCGGCTCGGTGCCCCGCCTGCTCCAGCTGATGTATCTGGGAGGTGGCGGCGAGGTCCTGCGCTACGCACCCGACGAGGCCGACCTGCTGGCCACCGAGAGGAAGGTCCAGGCCCTGTGGCAGGCCATCGAGCGGGCGCTGGAGACGGGTGAGTGGCGGGCCAGGCCCAGCAGACTGTGCGGCTGGTGCAGCTACAAGGACCTGTGCCCGGAGTTCGGCGGCACTCCCCCACCGGTGCCCGAGCGCCAGCCAGGCGACACCGTCCGCAGCAACCGCCGTCCTGCCAAGACCTCAAGGGCCGCCACCGACGAGCTGTAGCGGCTGTGTCGATCGCGACACTGCGCGTCGCGGTAAGGACGCTTGAACCCGCCCAACGTCACAAGAGGCGCCGTTGACCCGCCCCAGGAAGCATCCCTGGGATGTGCCCGTGATCTGACCTTTAGGAACTTCCGTGAGGCCGCGCCGGGGACTGGACTGAGGAGCGAAGGAGCGAAGCGGATGAGCGACGAGGGAAGGAGCCGGATCCCAGCGGCCGAACCGCGACGCGCAGCGTCGCCAACAACAGGTGTCGCAATTGGCACAGTCCTACGTGTGGATGAGGGGGATATCCGCCTGTGGCAGGGTGGCTGGGCAGGAAGGGCACCTAAGTTGGTTGTGTGCGCAACACCATCGGTAGCCTGCGGGCCTGGTTCCGCGGGCATCCGCTGATCCCTGATCTGCTCCTCGGGGGGACGCTGGCGGCCGCTTCGGTTCCCTTCGCCCGCGTCGCCCAGGTTTTCGGCGATCCGGCCCGTCTCGGGGAGCCGGACGCGATGAGCCTCGGCCTGATCGTGACCGGTTGCCTGTCGGTGGCGCTGCGCCGCCACTGGCCTTTCCTGCTGCTCTGTCTGGTCTGCCTGATCGAGATCACGCTGGCCGCGGCGGGACGGAACCCCTCCCTGCTCTGGCTCGCCGCCCTGGTGCTGGTCTACACGATCGCCGTCCGGCGCGGCCTGGCGGTCAGCCTGTGCGCTCCCGCACTGGCCCTGGCCGGCCACTTCCTGTCTGCGGCGGCCGGCGGCGGGCTTGGTGAGTGGAGCACCCACCTGCTGATGGTCGTCTTCGCCGTCTCCCTGTGGATCGCCGGCCGGAACGTGCGGCTGCGCCGGGCCTACCAGGCGGAGCTGCACGACCGGGCACGGCGCATGGAGCACATCCGGGAGGCCGACACCCGGGCGGCCAGGGCCGAGGAGCGCTCCCGCATCGCCCGTGAGCTGCACGACGTGGTGGCCCATCACGTGAGCGTGATGACCGTCCAGGCCGCCGCGGCACGCCGGGTGCTGGCCGGAAACCCCGAGGGGGCCCGGGAGGCCCTGTCGGCGATCGAGGAGCTTGGCCGGACCGCGATGTCGGAGATGCGCAGCCTCGTGGGCGTGCTCAGAACCGACGCGGCGCCCGCCGAGCGCAATCCGCAGCCGGGGATGCGTGAGATTCCCGCCCTGGTCGACCAGATGCGCGAGGCGGGGCTGCGGACACAGCTGTGGATCGAGGACGAGCGCGGGATCACGGGGGCGCTGCCGCCCGGGGTCGACCTGGCCGCGTACAGGCTGGTGCAGGAGGCCCTGACCAACAGCCTGCGGCACGCGGGGCCGCAGGCACGAGCCTGGGTGACGGTGCGGCACGAGTCAGGCGAGCTGGCCGTGCGGGTCACCGACGACGGCCTCGGCCAGAAAACGGGCGAAACGAGCGAGGGGGCGACCGGTCACGGACTGGTGGGCATCCGCGAACGCGTTGCCCTCTATGGTGGACTTCTGAGGATCGGCCCACGTCCCGAGGGCGGATTCGAGGTTGATGCCCGGTTCCCCCTCAAGGACACATAATGACGATCAGAGTGCTGCTGGTGGACGACCAGCCACTCCTGCGCACCGGTTTCCGCCTGATCCTCGAGGCCGAACCCGACCTCACCGTGGTCGGTGAGGCGGGGGACGGCAAGGCCGCGCAGGACCAGTCGCGGGCACTGCTGCCCGACGTGGTGCTGATGGACATCCGGATGCCGGGCGTGGACGGCATCGAGGCGACCCGCCGGATCGTACGGGAGGCCGCCGGAGGTGCGCACGTGCCCCGGGTGCTGGTGCTGACCACCTTCGACCTGGACGAGTACATCGTGGAGGCGCTGCGCGCCGGAGCCAGCGGCTTCCTGCTGAAGGACGTCCCGCCGGAGGAACTGGTACAGGCCATCCGGGTGGTGGCGGCCGGCGACGCCATCGTCGCGCCGAGCATCACCAGGCGGCTGCTGGACAAGTTCGGCGCACACCTGCCGACCCACCGGCAGTCCACCCCCACTCGCCTGGAGCGGCTGACCGAGCGTGAGCTGGAGGTGCTCAAGCTGATCGCCAAGGGCATGTCCAACGCGGAGATCGCCGCCGAGCTGGTGGTGAGCGAGACGACGGTCAAGACCCATGTCGGCAACGTGCTCACCAAGCTGAGCCTGCGCGACCGCGTCCAGGCCGTCGTCCTCGCCTACGAGACCGGTCTGATCACCCCCGGCTCGCCTCCCTGACCCGGCACCCGGCGCGAACGGGTGCGCCCGCGCACCGACCGTCACCACGGCGAGTGCGCGGGCCTGGGCCGGGATCGGTCAGTCCGAGACGGCCTGCAGGGGCGGCTGCTCCTTGGAGGCGTTCTCCGGGAAGTGACAGGCCACCTGGTGGCCCGCCGCCAGCTCTGCCAGCGGCGGTTCCACGGTCTTGCAGATCTCCTGGGCCTTCCAGCACCGGGTGTGGAAGCGACAGGCCGGCGGGGGGTTGAGCGGGCTGGGCACGTCGCCCTGGAGGCGGATGCGCTCGCGCCCCTCACGCCGCTTGACGTCCGGGATGGGGACCGCGGACATCAGCGCGGTGGTGTAGGGGTGCATGGGCGACTCGTACAGGTTCTTACGGTCCGCCAGCTCGACGATCTTGCCGAGATACATGACCGCGACCCGGTCGCTGATGTGCCGGACCACCGACAGGTCGTGCGCGATGACCACGTAGGTCAGGTCGAGCTCGTTCTGCAGGTCTTCCAGAAGATTGACGACCTGGGCCTGGATCGACACGTCCAGCGCGGACACCGGCTCGTCGGCGACGATGAGCTTGGGCTTGAGCGCGAGCGTGCGGGCGATGCCGATGCGCTGGCGCTGGCCACCGGAGAACTCGTGCGGGTAACGGTTGTAGTGCTCGGGGTTGAGACCGACCAGGGCGAGGATGTCCTGGACTTCCTTCTTGATCCCCTGTTCGGTCTTGATCCCCTGGATACGGAACGGCGCACCGACGATGGCGCCGACCGTGTGGCGGGGGTTGAGCGAGGAGTAGGGATCCTGGAAGATGATCTGCATGTCGCGCCGGAGTGGCCTGATCTTGGGCTGCGACATGTGAGTGATGTCGTGGCCCTCGAAGACGACCTTCCCGCCGGTCGGCTCGATGAGCCTGGTGATCATGCGACCCGTCGTGGTCTTGCCACAGCCGGACTCGCCCACCAGGCCGAGGGTCTCCCCCTTGAGGACGTCGAAGCTGATCCCGTCAACCGCTTTGACCGCACCGACCTGGCGTTTGAGCAGGCCCTTGGTGACTGGGAAGTGCTTCTCCAGCCCTTGCACTGACAGAATTGGCTCGGTCACAGACTTTCCGTTCGTCGAACGCGCGTCTCGCTCGCTCACGAGGACTCCAGGTTCACTTTGATCTCGTTCTCCCAGATGTCCCGCCTGACCTCGTAGGGCAGGTGGCACCGGACCAGATGGCCGCCGTCACTCTCGAGCAGCTCGGGCACCTCGGTGCTCGACTTCCCTCCGGTGCGGCCGGCATAGGCACAGCGCGGGTGGAAGGCACACCCGGTGGGCAAGTTGATCAGCGAGGGGGGACTGCCCTTGATCGGCAGCAGCCGCTCGGTCCGCTCCCGGTCCAGACGTGGCATCGATCCCAGCAGGCCCCACGTGTAGGGATGTTCGGGCCGCTCGAAGATGTCCTCCGCCGTGCCGTACTCGATGCCCTTCCCGCCGTACATCACCAGGATGTCGTCCGACAGCTCCGCGACGACACCCAGGTCGTGGGTGATGACGATCAGCGCGGCGTTGAAGTCACGCTGCAGGTCACGCATCAGGTCCAGGATCTGTGCCTGGACCGTCACGTCCAGAGCCGTGGTCGGCTCGTCCGCGATCAGCAGTTCCGGATCGCAGGAGAGCGCCATGGCGATCATCGCGCGCTGGCGCATGCCGCCGGAGAACTCGTGCGGATAGCTGTCGACGCGCTTTTCCGGCTGCGGGATGCCCACCCGGCCCAGCATGTCGATGGCGTGCTTGCGCGCGACCTTCTTGCTGACCTGGTGGTGGATCCGGTACGCCTCCACGATCTGCGCACCCACCGTGTAGAAGGGGTGCATCGCCGAGAGCGGATCCTGGAAGATCATCGCCATCTTCTTGCCGCGCAACGTCCGGACGTGGTCGGCGGAGGCGGTGACGAGTTCCTCGCCGTCCAGCCAGATCTCACCGGAGATCTTCGCCCGGCCGCCCTTGTGCAGGCCGAGGATGCCCAGCGAGGTGACGCTCTTGCCGGATCCGGACTCGCCCACGATGCCGAGCGTCTTACCGCGCTCCAGCTGGAAGGAGAGCCCGTCGACGGACCTGACCAGGCCGTCGTCCGTCGGAAAGTGAATCCGCAGGTCCCTCAGTTCGAGAAAGCTCGACGGAGCGCTCATCCCAGCCTCACCCTCGGGTCGACCACCGCGTACAGCAGGTCGACGATCAGACTGGCCAGCACGACGAAGAGCGCCGCGACCATGGTGACACCCATGATCTTCGGAAGGTCGTTCGTCACGATGGCCTGGACGGCGTAGTCACCGATGCCCTTCAGCGAGAACGTGCTCTCGGTGAGCACCGCGCCACCGAGCAGCAGGCCGAGGTCCAGACCGAAGATCGTCAGGATGGGGGTCAGCGCGGCGCGCAGGCCGTGCCTGACGACCACCCTGGACTCCTGCATGCCCTTGGCCCTGGCCGTGCGAATGTAGTCCTCGCTCATGGTCTCCAGCATTCCCGCCCTGGTCAGACGCGCATAGGACGCGGCATTGAGGAATGCGAGGGTGATCCATGGCAGGAGGAGGTTGTAGGCCCATTCCGCCGGATTCTCCAGGAACGGCGTGAAGCTGCCGCCCGGCGCGGTGATGCCTAACCCGTAGCTGAAGACGACGAGGGAGACGATGCCGGTGAAGAAGATCGGCAGGGAGACCCCGGCGAGCGCGATGCTCATCGCCGCCCGGTCGAAGATCGTGCCTTTTCGCAGCGCGGACAGCACGCCTATCGCGACGCCACTGAGCAACCAGATGACCGACGCGCCCAGGGCGAGCGAGAAGGTCACCGGGATGCGATCCACCAGGTCGGGCCAGACCGGCTGCCTCTTGATGAAGGAGTAGCCGAAACAGGGAGCGGGGCACTCCTCGATGGCGGCGCCGGTGTCGAACTCCGAGCCGACGAAGACACCTGAGATCCAGCGGCCGTACTGCACGGGAATCGGATCGTTGAATCCGAGTTTTTCCGCCGTGACCGCGATCATCTCCGCGTCGGCGGATCTGCCCATGTAACGGCTGGCGAAGTCCTCAGCCGTGGCACCCGCGATACGGGGAACCACGAAGAAGATCGAGAACGTGACCATGCTCACGATGACGAGCATGAGCACCGCGCCGATCAGGCGCCGGATGATGTAAGTGACCACAGTCCCCCCGGCTCCAGGGGCCGGCCTTGTGGGCCGGCCCCTTCAAGCCTCGACTAACTGAACAGGATTTCCGACGGTTACTGGACGCCCAGGTTCAGGTAGTCGTACATGTCGAACGCACCGGTGACGAAGACGTTCGTCGCGCCCTGGGGACGGACGAGGACGCTCTTGGACCAGACCGAGGGCAGCACGTAGGCCTGCTCCATGACCCTCTGGTCGATCTCGCCCCAGAGCACGTCACGCTTGGCGACATCGGTCTCCGTGAAGATCTGGTCGATCTTCGCGTCGATTTCCTTGTCCTTGATGCTCATGTTGTAGTTACCACCCGACGCGCGGATGGTGCGGCTGTCGACGATCTGCGACATGAAGCCGAAGCCGTCGTTCCAGTCGGCGCCCCAGCCGTTGGTGGCCAGGCCGATGCCGTTCTTCTGCACGAAGTCCGGCTTGCCGGCGTAGAGCGCGAAGTAGTCACCGGTGGGGTAACCCTTGAGCTCCAGCTTGATGCCGACCTTGGCCAGCGCCTGCTGGAGCGACTCGGCGGTCGCCTTCTCCTTGGGACGGTCGGCGCGGTAGGCCATGACGGTCTCGAAGCCGTCAGGCTTGCCACAGGCGGCGAGCGCGGCCTTGGCCTTCTCCACGTCGCCGGTGCCGGACGGGTAGAGGTCCAGCTTCTTCCAGCCGCCGATCGACGGCGGCAACAGACCGGTCGCGATCTCACCGCCGGCGAACTCGCCGCCGTAGGCGTTCTGCAGACCCACCCGGTCGGCGCCGTAGATGATCGCCTTGCGGCACTCCACGTTGTCCAGCGGGGCCACGTCGGAGATGATCGAGGTGTACCAGGTGCGGGCGCCGGTGGGGTTGTCCGCCCGGGCCTTCAGCGCCGGGTCGCTCAGCACGCGACCGAGCGCGGCGGGCTGGACGCCCGAGCCGGCGAGGTCGATGTGCAGGTCGCCGGAGAGGATCCGGTTGTCCAGGTCGTCGGCGTTGACACCCAGGGAGACCTCGTAGCTGTCCGGCAGCGCCTTGCGGATCGGGTCGGTCGCCGGGTCCCAGTGCTCGTTGCGGACCAGGGTGTACTGCTTGCCGGCCTCGACCTTGTCGAACTTGTAGGGGCCGGAGGCCACCACGTGCTCGCGGTACTTGACGCCGGTGTCCTTGTCCTTGGGAACCGGGATCGTGCCGGGCAGGGCCGCGAAGTTGTCGAAGCCGCCGTAGGCCTTCTTCAGGTGGAAGATGATCGTCTGGTCGTCCGGCGTCTCGATCGCGGAGTCGGTGTTGACGTCCGGGGTCTTGTAGACGCTCTTGAAGTCCTTCGGCAGGTCCAGCCAGTCGTTGAAGTACGTCGGGCCGTTGACCAGCGTCTCCTTGTCCATGGAGCGCAGGACCGCGTACTTCACGTCCTTGGACGTGATCGGCGTGCCGTCCTCGAACTTCAGACCGGCGCGGAGCTTGTAGGTCCAGGTCTTGCCGCCGTCACTCGACTCGCCCAGGTTCTCGGCCAGGTCGGGGGAGAGCTTTCGGCCCTCGGCACCGGGAGCCGGGGTGTAGGTCACCAGCGAACGACCGTAGATCCGGACAAAGTTCCAGGAGAGCGCGTAGTAGGTGTCACCGGGGTCCACCGAGTCCCAGTCCTCGGAGATGGCCAGCTTCAGGACGCCCCCCTTCTTGTCAGAAGGGTTGAACACCGCCTCGAGTCCGGCGTTGAACGCGTCCGCGGCCGCCGGCGCGGCCGACGAACCATCGGCCGGCTTCGTCTCGCTGCCGCCGCCGCCACAGGCGGAGAGCCCCAGTGAGAGAGCGGCACCCGCGGCCGCGAAGGCCAGTGCGGATCTCTTGTTCATTTACTTGCACCCCTTGTTAATTCCAGGAGAACGGGAGGTTGAGGGTCAGCGGGACGATTTCGGGTCGAGGGCATCGCGCAGCCCGTCGCCGAAGAGATTGAAGGCCAGCACCGTGATGAAAATCGCCATACCGGGGAAGAACATGAAATGCGGCACGTTGTAGAACTTCACCGCCTGCGAGAGCATGCCTCCCCAGGTCGCCGTGGGCGCCTGGATACCGACTCCCAGGAACGAGAGTGCCGCCTCGAACAGGACATTCGTCGGAATGAGCAACGTCGCGTAGATGAGAATCGGCGCGATCAGATTCGGCAGGATCTCACGGAACAGGATGTACGGTCCGCGGGCGCCCAGGCTACGGGCGGCGTCGACGAATTCGCGTTCCCGCAGTGACAGCGTCTGGCCTCGGATGATCCTGCCGATGTACGGCCAGTTGAAGAAACCGATCACGAAGATCAGCAGGCCGATACGCAGCGTGTCGCCCTTCACCCCGAGGCTCTGCTCGAACTGGCCGAGGACACCGACCAGGGCCATCGCGAAGACGAGGAGGGGGAAGGCCAGGAAGACGTCCATCGTGCGGCTGATCAGGGTGTCGGCCCAGCCACCGAAGTAACCGGCCATCACGCCCATGACGGTGCCGATGACCACCGAGAGCAGGGTGGCGAGGACCGCGATCAGCAGCGAGATCCGCGCTCCGTAGATAACCCTGCTGAAAAGGTCGCGACCGTTGACCGGTTCCACCCCGAACAGGAACTCCCCGCCGATGCCCGTGCCGCCCTTGGGCGTCATGGTGGAGGTGTCGATCATCTCCTGGTGGAACTCGTTCGGCGGGTGACCGAACAGGCCCACGATCAGCGGAGCGAAGATCGCAATGACGATCAGCAGAACGACCACGCCGGCACCGACGAGCGCGACCTTGTCGCGTTTCAGATGCATCCACGCGATCTGCCCGAGCGAGCGGCCTTGGACGGCCTTCACGCCCGCTCCCGCGAGCACTGCCTCCGGCGAGACCTCGGTGGTCTTACCGGGGGCGTCGAGCGGTGCGGTCATACAGTTGGCCCCCTGGATCCCAGACGACGTTGTCCGTCAACGCGTTTCCCGGGTCGGGTAGCGCGCCGTAAGTCTACGGGCCAGTAGTTCGTGGCCCCGTGCGCAGAATCTATGGGCTGAACTGCGCTGACCAGTCCTCTGGGGCGCTATGTGGCTTAACTGTGATTCACGTGAAATTCATTCGTTCTGATCTTGGAGCTAATGTCCGGAAGCCGTTCCGCTTCTGTCTTGGATTCGTGACATGGGAATGAGCCGATTACTCAGCGTCACCCGATCCCGCGACGCTTGAGGATGTCCTCGATATCGGAGAAGTCGTCGTCGGCGGCCGGCTTCGCGGCGGGCCCGGAGGCGGGCGCGGGCGCGGGCTTGTGCTTGGGCAACGGCTGCGTGGCGGCCGTCGCGGCCCCGCCCCGCCCGCCGGGGCCCGCCGCTGCCACAGCGGGCACAGCGGACGCGGAGGACACCGGGGGCGCTGAGGACGCCGGGGACGCCGCGCCCCTGAGGCGGCGGCCACGCAGGAACCCGGAGACCAGGAAGAGCACCACGGCGAGTCCGGTCACCGCCACCCCGGACCACACCACGGGGTTGAACACCAGACCTGTGAGGAAACCGATGATCGCCGTGCCGATCTGCCACAGGGTGGGAAGCGCGCCGGTCAGAAAGGCGGCGACGGGTAGCAGTGACCAGGCCGCGGCGCGTAACCCCGCCGCGACGCCACGGCGCCGCATCAGCAGGAAACTCAGCACCAGCCCCACACCGGTGACCCCGGCGCAGAGCGGCAACCACGCGATCTGATTGAACGACACAGCGGACCGCCCCTCATGTTGACCTATCCGACATCCATCCTGGCACGTCGGATCGGGACGAGCCCTCCTTCTCAAGGAGGGATCATCCCCTAGGGGGTGCGGCCAGGATCGCATGAAAGATCAGGGAGGGGCCCCAACAGGCGCTCTCCCGAAAGGAGCGCACCGGCCGTCCTCATGCCATCCGCCGGACGACAGGGCCGCTCAGCGGGCACCGGCGGACAGTGAGCGCAGGACCTCCACATCGACCTCATGCAGCGACCCGACGACAAGACGGCCCGGCGCACCGGGAATCGGCAGCACGCTCGGCACCGCCACCACCCGGCAGCCCGCCGCGGTAGCCGATGTCACCCCATTCGGGGAATCCTCCAGCGCGACGCAGCGGGCCGGGTCCACGCCCAGCAGACGGGCCGCCGTCAGGTAGGGCTCGGGATCGGGCTTGGTCCTCGCGACATCGTCACCGGTGACCACGTGGTCGAAGTGATGCCTGCCGATGCTCCGCAGGCACGCCTCGGCGATCGGCTGTGCCGAGGAGGTGACCAGGGCGGCGGCCAGGCCCTCCCCGTGCACCCCCGCCAGTAGCTCGGCGGCGCCCGGCATCATCTCCACACCACCGGCGAGCCTGGAGATCATGCCTTCCACCATCCAGCTCTCCACCTCCTCGGGGGCGGCGCTCCCGCCGGAGACCCGGAGCATGTACGCCACGGCCGCCGACATCGAGCCGCCCACCATGTTCTCCTGGTGGGCGGCCCCCCACTCGCCGCCGAGCCGCTCCATCACCTCGGTCTCGACCTGGAACCAGATCTTCTCGCTGTCGACGAGAAGCCCGTCCATGTCAAAGAGAACCGCTTCCATACCCTTGTAGCCCTTCCGGCAGACGGTCACACGTTGAAGTAGTTGGCCTCAGGGTGATGGACGATCAGCGCGGACGTCGACTGTTCGGGGTGGAGCTGGAACTCCTCGGACAGCTCGACGCCGATCCTGGACGGGTCGAGCAACCCCATCAGCTGGACCTGATCCTCCAGATTGGGGCAGGCCGGGTAGCCGAAGGAGTAGCGGCAGCCCATGACGTTGACCTTGAGCATGTCCTCCAGGGACTCGTCACCGCCGATGCCCAGTTCGGTGCGCACCCGCGCGTGCCAGTACTCGGCCAGGGCCTCGGTCAGCTGCACCGACAGACCGTGCAGCTCCAGGTAGTCGCGGTAGGCGTCCTTGGCGAACAGCTCGGCCGCCGCCTCGGAGACCCGGTTGCCCATCGTCGCGACCTGGAAGGCGACGACGTCGACCTCACCGGAGTCCTTGGAGCGGAAGAAGTCGGACAGGCACAGGTGCCGGTCGCGGCGCTGGCGCGGGAAGGTGAACCGGGTGCGCTCGTTGCCCCCCTCGTCCAGGATGATCAGCGAGTCGCCGTCGCTGACGCACGGGAAGTAGCCGTAGACGACCGCCGCCTCCAGCAGGCCCTCGGTCTGCATCCGCTCCAGCCACATCCGCAGGCGCGGCCTGCCCTCGGTCTCGACCAGTTCCTCGTAAGAGGGCCCGTCACCACCGCGGGCGGCCTTGAGGCCCCACTGACCCATGAACGTCGCCCGCTCGTCAAGGAACGCGGCGTACTCCGCGAGCGGTACGCCCTTGATGACGCGCTCGCCGAGGAAGGGCGCCGCCGGCACCGCGTTGTCGACGGCCACGTCGGAGCGGGCCGGCAGCTCCTCCACCGGCGTCCTGACCAGCGTGGCTCCGGTCTTGACCCGGCGCTCGCGCAGCGGCGGCAGGCTCGCGCCCTTCTCGCCGCGCTTGACCGCCATGAAGGCGTCCATCAGGCGCAGTCCCTCGAAGGCGTCGCGGGCATAGCGGACCTCGCCCTGGAAGAGTTCCGCGAGGTCCTGCTCGACGTAGGCACGGGTCAGCGCGGCCCCGCCGAGCAGCACGGGGAACCTGTCGGAGATGCCCCTGGAGTTCATCTCCTCCAGGTTCTCCTTCATGACCACCGTGGACTTCACCAGCAGCCCGGACATGCCGATGACATCGGCCTTCTTCTCCTCCGCGGCCTCCAGGATGACCGACACCGGCTGCTTGATGCCGAGATTGACGACCTCGTAGCCATTGTTGGAGAGGATGATGTCGACCAGGTTCTTGCCGATGTCGTGCACGTCACCCTTGACCGTGGCGAGCACGATGCGGCCCTTGGTCTCGCCCTCGACCCGGTCCATGTGCGGCTCCAGGTAGGCGACCGAGGTCTTCATCACCTCGGCCGACTGGAGCACGAACGGCAGCTGCATCTGGCCGGAGCCGAACAGCTCGCCGACGGTCTTCATGCCGTCGAGCAGCACGTCGTTGACGATCTCCAGGGCGGGGCGCTGGGCGAGGGCCTCGCCGAGGTCGGCCTCCAGGCCCTTGCGCTCACCGTCGACGATGCGGCGCTTGAGCCGCTCCCACAGCGGCAGCGCGGCGAGTTCCTCGGCCTTGCTCGCTTTGAGAGCCGCGGCGTCGACGCCGTCGAACAGCTCCATGAACCGCTGCAGCGGGTCGTAACCCTCCCTGCGCCGGTCGTAGACCATGTCCAGGGCGACCTGGCGCTGCTCCTCGGGGATGCGCGCCATCGGCAGGATCTTGGAGGCGTGCACGATCGCCGCGTCGAGGCCGGCGTTGACGCACTCGTTGAGGAAGACCGAGTTGAGCACGATGCGGGCAGCGGGATTGAGACCGAACGACACGTTCGACAGGCCCAGTACCGTCTGCACTCCGGGGTGGTGCCGCTTGATTTCCTTGATCGCCTCGATCGACTCCAGCGCGTCGCGCCTGGTCTCCTCCTGGCCGGTGGCGATGGGGAAGGTGAGCACGTCGACGAGGATGTCCTCGACGTTCATGCCCCACTTCGTGGTCAGGTCCTCGATGAGGCGCAGCGCGATCCGGACCTTCCAGTCGGCGGTGCGCGCCTGGCCCTCCTCGTCGATGGTCAGCGCCACCACGGCCGCGCCGTACTCGCGTACCAGCGTCATGTTCTTGTGGAAGCGCGACTCGACGCCGTCGCCCTCCTCGTAGTTGACCGAGTTGACGACCGCGCGCCCGCCGAGCATCTGCAGCCCGGCCTCCAGCACGGCGGGCTCGGTGGAGTCGAGGACGATCGGCAGCGTGGAGGCGGTGGCGAAGCGGAAGGCCAGCTCCTTCATGTCGGCCACGCCGTCGCGCCCCACGTAGTCGACGCAGAGGTCGAGCATGTGCGCGCCGTCGCGGGCCTGCGCCCGCGCGATCTCCACGCACTCCTCCCAGTCCTGGGCGAGCATCGCCTCCCGGAATGCCTTGGAACCGACGGCGTTGGTGCGCTCGCCGATGGCCATGTACGAGATGTCCTGGCGGAAGGGGACGCTCTGGTAGAGAGAGGAGGCACCGGCCTCGGGGCGTGGCCGGCGCGGGGCCGTCTCCTGCCCGCGTACCCTCTCGACGACCCGGCGCAGGTGCTCGGGCGTGGTACCGCAGCAGCCGCCGACGAGGGAGAGGCCGTAGTCGCGGGTGAAGTTCTCGTGCGCCGAGGCCAGTTCCTCGGGGCTCAGCGGGTAGTAGGCGCCATCGGAGGTCAGCACGGGCAGTCCGGCGTTGGGCATGCACGAGAGGCGGATCCGGGCGTGGCGGGCCAGGTAGCGGAGGTGCTCGCTCATCTCGGCGGGACCGGTCGCGCAGTTCAGGCCGATCACATCGACGCCGAGCGGCTCGATCGCGGTCAGTGCCGCGCCGATCTCCGAGCCCAGCAGCATCGCGCCGTTGGTCTCGATGGTCACCTGGGCGATGATCGGCACGTCCCGGCCGGCGTCGGCGATGGCCCGGCGTGCGCCGATCACCGCCGCCTTGACCTGGAGCAGATCCTGGGAGGTCTCGATGATCAGGGCGTCGGCGCCACCGCCGACCAGCCCCGCGGCGTTGTCGTAGTAGGCGTCGCGCAGCACGGCGTACGGCTTGTGCCCGAGAGTCGGGAGCTTGGTGCCGGGGCCGATGGAGCCGAGCACGAAGCGCGGCCGCTCGGGGGTGGACCAGGCGTCGGCCGCCTGCCGGGCGACGCGGGCACCGGCCTCCGAGTACTCGAATACCCGTTCGGAGATGTCGTATTCACCGAGAGCCGAAAGGTTGGCCCCGAAGGTGTTGGTCTCGACGCAGTCGACCCCCACCTCGAAGTAGGCCTCGTGCACGGCGCGGACGATGTCGGGGCGGGTGACATTGAGCACCTCGTTGCAGCCCTCGTGGCCCTGGAAGTCGTCCAGGGTGACGTCGTGGGCCTGAAGCATCGTCCCCATGGCCCCGTCGGCGACCATCACGCGCTCGGCCAGGACTTCACGGAAGGACGGGGTGCTTGTCATGAGACAAGAGTACTGGGGTCCACATGGCCGTTATTGTTGTTGACAGCAATTGAACTTCTTGTCCAATTAACACGGCCACCCCTGTGAGGCACCGATGGCGACCTACCGCACCATCCTTGTCGGCACCGACGGCTCCACCTCCTCCTTCGGCGCGGTCTCCTCGGCCGCCTCCCTCGCCGCCGCCACCGGCGCCGACCTGATCCTGGCCTGCGCCTACTCCCCCATGCGCGAGCGCGACCGCAACGCCGCCGCCGACGTCCTCGGCGACCTCTCCTACAAGGTGACCGGCTCCACCCCGGCGGACGACGCCCTGCGCGCCGCCCGGGAGCGCGCGGCCGCCGCGGGCGCCCGGACGATCGAACTGGCCGCCGAGGAGGGTGACGCGGTGGACGTGCTGGTATCGCTCGCCGGCAGGCGCGGGGCCGATCTCGTGGTCGTCGGCAACCGGGGGCTCAACAGCCTGGCGGGGCGGCTGCTCGGCTCGGTGCCGTCCGGCGTGTCCCAGCGCGCGGGCTGTGACGTCCTGATCGTCCACACCACATCCGGAAGGTGACGTGAAGGCCCCCTCACGGCATAGGCTTAGCCGGATAGGACGGTGCGGTGAGAAGGAGGGGCGCGTGATCGAGATCGAAGGTCTGCCCGAGCTCGTCGACCCGGTGATGATCGCCGCGTTCGAGGGGTGGAACGACGCGGGCGAGGCCTCGAGCGGAGTGATCGCGCACCTCGAGGGCGAGTGGAAGGCGACCCCGCTGCTCTCCCTGGACCCCGAGGAGTACTACGACTTCCAGGTGACCCGCCCGATCGTCGAGATGGGCGAGGGGCTGACGCGCTCCATCACCTGGCCGACCACGAAGCTGTCGGTGGCCAGGCCGCCGGGCGTCGACCGCGACGTGGTGCTGCTCCGCGGTATCGAGCCCAACATGCGCTGGCGCGCTTTCTGCGAGGAGATCGTCCTGGTCTGCCGGGAGCTGGGGGTCGAGCTGGCGGTTCTGCTCGGCGCGCTGCTCAACGACTCGCCGCACACCCGTCCGGTGCCGATCGTGGGATCGGCGACCGACGAGGGGCTGGCCAGGGCGATCAACCTGGAGCTGAGCCGCTACGAGGGACCGACCGGCATCGTCGGCGTGCTCCAGCAGTCCCTGGGCGCGGCCGGGCTGCACGCCGTGTCGCTGTGGGCCTCGGTGCCGCACTACGTGGCCCAGCCCCCCAACCCGAAGGCCACCATGGCACTGCTCAGCCGGATGGAGGACCTGCTCGACATCCCGATGCCGCTGGGCGAGCTGGCCGAGGAGTCCCGGGCCTGGGAGCACGGCGTCGACGAGCTGGCCTCTCAGGACAGCGAGGTCGCCGAGTACGTCAAGGAGCTGGAGGAGCGCAAGGACGCCGCCGAGCTGCCCGAGGCCAGTGGTGACGCCATCGCCGCCGAGTTCGAGCGCTACCTGCGCCGGCGCGACCGCGACTCCGACGGCTGAGCCCGCGGCCGGCGGTCACCACCGGCCGTTCCCCTCCGCCAGGACCGGACGCGCGGAGACCAGGCGCCTCCGGTCCGAGTCCAAGGTCACCGGCGCCGGGCACGCCTGGTCGAACCGGGCCCACACCAGCGCGGCCAGATCGGCGTCCACCCCCAGGGGGGCGGCGACCAGGTCGGCACCGGACGTCTCCAGACGGTCCTGGAAGAAGCCCGGGGCCAGGAGGTAGGAGGCGAGCGCGATCCGCGGCGCGGGTCCTGAGCGCAGCCGCTCCAGGGCCTCGGCGATCGAGGGGGTGCCCGTCGCGGCGAAGGCCGCGGTGACGGGGCGGGAGAGCCGGACCGAAAGCAGCCGGGCCGCCGCCCGCACGTCGGCCAGCGCCGCGGGGTCGGACGACCCCGCGGCTCCCAGGATCACCGAGTCCGCCGCCCTCAGCCCCGCGGCGGCCAGTCGTCTGGCGAGCACGGCCGCGAGCAGCGGATGCGGCCCCAGCGGGGCCGTCACCGTGGCGTCCGGCCTGGCCGCGGCCACCACCGCGGGCAGGTCGATGTGGGCGTGGTAGCCGCCCGCCAGCAGCAGCGGGACCACCACGACAGGGCCGGGCACCTCGACGAGCACGTCGGCCAGCGGGGGTGAGCTGATCTCCAGGAACGCCTGCTCGACGCGCGTTCCCCGGCGGCCCTCGCGTACCAGGTCACGCAGACCGGCCAGGGTCTCCTCCCCCCTCGCGCTGCGCGTCCCGTGCCCGGCGAGGACCAGCGTCGTCACAGGCCTTCGCCTCGGTCGCAGGCCAGGCGGTAACCGCGTTTGACGACCGTCTCGACGATTCCCGAGGGGCCGAGCGCCCGGCGCAGGCGGGTGATGGCCATCTCGACCGCGTGCTCGGCCGAGTCCCGCGACGGGCCGCCGGGGAGCACTGTCCGCAGGTCGGAGCGGGCCACCACGTGCCCGGGTTTGTCGGCCAGACGCTTGAGCACCGCCATCGGCGCCGGCGGCAGCGGCTTCAGCTCGCCGTCCACCGCGACGGCGTGACCGCGGATCTCCAGCCGGTGGCCGCCCGCGACCAGGCGGGTGACACTGTGCTCGGGCAGGTGCCTGGCGAGGGTACGGGCCAGCGTGCCCAGGCGGGAGCGCTCGGGCTGCACGGTGGGCACCCCGCGTGCCTCCAGGGGCCCGGCGGTGACCGGGCCCACACAGGCGGCGACGACCGGCCCCGCGAAGGCCGCGACCAGTGCGTCCTCCAGGCCGTCCGCGCGGGCCGAGTTGAGCATGGCCAGCACGGCCGGGGCACTGGTAAAGGCCACCGCGTCCACCCCGCCGGAGATCGCCTGGCTGACCAGGCGGCGCAGCGGCGACACGTCCCTGTAGGGCAGCCACCGGTAGACCGGCACCTCGATGACCTCCGCGCCGGCTTCGCGCAGTGCGGCCACGAAGCCGGTCAGCGGCTCCCCGTGCAGCTGCACGGCGATGCGGCGGCCGCGCAGGTCCTGGGCCAGGAGGTGCTGCTTGACCTCCTCGCACGACTCCGTGGACGGGGTCCAGTGGTCGTTCAGCCCGGCGGCCCTGACCGCGCCGCGGGCCTTGGGCCCGCGGGTCAGCAGCCGTGCGGAGGTCAGGTGCTCGGCGAGGTCGCCCGCCAGCCCCCAGCCCTCGGCGGCGGCCATCCATCCCCGGAAGCCGACGCCGGTGGTGACCACCACGTCGTCGATCGGGGCGGACAGGCCGGCGCGCGTCGCGGCCAGCAGGTCGGCGTCCTCGGCCAGGGGTACCAGGCGGATCGCGGGGGCGCGCACCACCCTGGCGCCCCTGCGTTCCAGCAGCGCGCAGAACTCCTCGCGCCGCCGGGTGGCGGTGACCCCGATCGTGAACCCGGCCAGCGCGTCGGGCGCGGTCTCGGGAGAGTCGACGGGGCTGTCCAGAACGGCGATGCTCATCTGTCGTTCACCACTCCTCGCTTGATCTTCTTCAGGTATCCGGCCGCCTGCGGGCTCACCCCGTGCCCACCTCCACCGTTTCGCCGGTGAGGCGGACCGGGTAGGTCGGCACGGCCGTCGCGGGGTCGTCCAGGCACACCCCCGTCGCAAGGGAGAAAGCCTGCTTGTGCATGGGGGAGACCACCACCGGCTCGCCGGCCCTGGTGCCCATGATCCCGCGGGACAGGACGTGGGCACCGCTGAACGGGTCACGGTTGCCGATCGCGAACAGGGTGCCGTCGAAGGCGCGGAAGAGCGCGATCTGGCGACCACCGACGAGCGCGCACACGCCACGCTCGGGCAGCAGGTCCGGGTAGGAGCAGACCGGCGTCCAGCCGGCCTGCTCCAGCTCTTCGCTCAGGGCGGTCATCGGTGAGTGCCTCTTCTCGGGATGTCGGCGGTGGCGGGCCGGAGCGGGCCTCCCACCGCGCCGGCGGGGGATGTGGGACATGGGGGCGGCTGGTCAGGAACGGACCACCTCCAGTGGGATGAGGACCGGTTTCACCTGGTCACGCTGGGATTCGAAGGCGATCGAGGGGTCCGGCGTGCCGGGGGCGTTGATGAAGGAGACGAACCGCCGTAACCTCTCCGGGTCCTCGATCGTGGCGCGCCACTCGTCGGCGTAGCCGGCCACGTGCCGCTCCATCTGCGCCTCCAGGTCGGCGCAGATCCCGAGGGAGTCCTCCAGGACGACCTCCCTGACGTAGGCCGGCCCCTGTGCCTCCAGCCAGGCGGAGGTGCGCTGCAGGCGGTCGGCGGTACGGATGTAGAACATCAGGAACCGGTCGATGGCGCGGACCAGTTCCTCGGTGCCCAGATCGGAGGCGAACAGGTCGGCGTGGCGCGGGCTGAAGCCGCCGTTGCCGCCCACGTAGAGGTTCCAGCCCCGCTCGGTGGCGATGACGCCGAAGTCCTTGCCCCTGGCCTCGGCGCACTCGCGGGCGCAGCCGGAGACCGCCGACTTCAGCTTGTGCGGCGAGCGCAGCCCCCGGTAGCGCAGCTCCAGCGCGATGGCCAGGCCGACGGCGTCCTGCACGCCGTACCGGCACCAGGCCGAGCCCACGCAGGACTTCACGGTGCGCAGTGCCTTGCCGTACGCGTGCCCGGACTCGAAGCCCGCGTCCACCAGGCGCTTCCAGATCAGCGGAAGTTGCTCCACGCGGGCCCCGAGCAGGTCGATCCGCTGCCCGCCAGTGATCTTGGTGTACAGGCCGAAGTCGCGGGCCACCTCGCCGATCACAATGAGCCCGTCCGGGGTGATCTCCCCACCGGGGACGCGCGGCACCACCGAGTAGGTGCCGTTGCGCTGGATGTTGGCCAGGAAGTGATCGTTGGTGTCCTGCAGGGCGGCCTGCTCTCCGTCGAGGATGTGGCCGCCGCCGAGCGAGGCGAGGATCGAGGCGACCACCGGCTTGCACACGTCACAACCGCGCCCGGTGCCGTGCTCGGCGATCAGCTGGGAGAACGTCGTGATGGCGCGCACCCGGACGATGTCGAACAGCTCCGCCCTGCTGTACGCGAAGTGCTCGCACAGAGCCTTGGAGGGTTCGACGCCCGATTTGACGAGAATCTGGTTGAGCATCGGGACGCAGCTGCCGCAGGTGGTGCCCGCGCGGGTGCAGCCCTTGATCCCGGCGACGTCGGTGAGGCCGTGGTCGGCGATGGCGGCACGCACCTGGCCCTTGGTGACGTTGTTGCAGGAGCAGACCTGCGCGTCGTCGGGAAGCTCCACGCTCGCCGGGCCACCGCTGAACAACAGCTCGCTCGGCGATCCCGGCAGATCGCGGCCGACGAAGGGCTTCAGGGTGTTGTACGGGGTGGCGTCGCCGACGCAGATCCCGCCGAGCAGGGTGCGCGCGTCGTCGCTGACGAACAGCTTCTGGTAGACCCCGCCCACCGGATCCATGAAGGTCACGTCCAGCGCGCCGTCCATGGCGCCGAACTGGGCGACCTCCACACCGAGCAGTTTGAGCTTGGTGGAGAGATCCGCACGGGTGAAGACCGCCCCGCCGCCGAGGATGCGGTCGGCGGCGACCTCGGCCATCGTGAAGCAGGGGCCGACCAGCCCGTAGACCACGCCCTCGTGCGACGCGCACTCGCCGATCGCGTAGATCGCCGGGTCGGCGGTGCGCATCCGGTCGTCCACGACGATCCCACCGCGCCCGCCAACCTCCAGCCCGGCCTGCCTGGCCAGTTCGTCACGGGGCCTGACCCCGGCGGAGAAGACCACGATCTGCGCCTCGACGGTCTCCCCGTCCGGCTTGACCAGGCCCGCCACCCGCCCGTCCGGGCCCGCGACGATCTCCTGCACACCCGCCTCGGTGTGCACCCTCAGGCCGAGCCCCTCCACGTGACCGCGCAGCACCGCGCCGCCGCCCTCGTCGACCTGGCGGGGCATGAGCCAGCCGCCCATCTCCACCACGTGCGTCGACAGGCCCAGGCCACGCAGGGCGTCGGCGGCCTCCAGCCCCAGCAGCCCGCCGCCGACCACGACGCCGCTCGTGGCGGCCGAGGCGGCCTCCCTGATCGCGTCGAGATCGTCGATCGTGCGGTAGGTGAAGCAGCCGTCCAGTTCCCTGCCCGGCACCGGCGGCACGAACGGGCTGGACCCGGTGGCCAGCACCAGCACGTCGTACGGCTCGCGACGGCCGTCCGCGGTGGTGACCTCCTTCGTCCGCCTGTCGATGTCGACGACCCTGGACGACAGGCGCGGCACGACTCCCTCCGGCACCGGGTAGGTGAGATCCTCAACGCTTCTGCCCGCCAGGTAGGAGGTCAGCGCCACCCGGTCGTAGGCCGGTCTGGGCTCCTCCCCCAGCACCGTGATCCGGCCCGTGAACCCCTTGGCGACCAGGGCCTCGACCAGCCGGTGCGATGTCGGTCCGTTTCCCACCACGACAAGTCGTGACATGATCGCGCTCGCCCTTCCGTCCGCTTCGTCTGCCCGTCCCCGATGGATCGCCCCGCTCACCGGGCGGGGCGGCTCCGTGTCCGTCCGGCGCCCGGCCGTTCCCTCGCCTCCAGCGCCGGTCACGCCGAGACTCCTTCCTGCTCGCAGAGCCAGCCGACGATGCCCTCGACCGCGTCGCGGCAGCCACCGCAGCCGGTGGTGGCGCGGGTGGCGGCGGCCACGGCCGTGACGTCCCTGGCGCCCGACTCCCAGCAGGCCCTGATCTGCCCCTTGGTCACGTCGTTGCACTGGCAGACCTTCGCCGCGTCCGGCATCCTGACCGGGCTCTCGGCTACCGCGTTGCCCTGCAGACCGGGGAAGAGCAGACCGGCCCGGTCTCCCGGCAGTGGCCCGCCCCGGTCGAACAACTGGGTGAGGTTGCCCACCGCCGACGTCTCACCGAGGAGGATCACGCCGACCAGGCGGCCGTCGCGGATGACGAGCTTGCGGTAGGTTCCCGCCGCCCGGTGGCTGAACCGCACGACCTCTGCGTCGTCCTCGGTCAGGTGCGTCTCGCCCATCGCGGCCAGTTCCACGCTCCTGGCCTTCAACCGGGTCACCAACCGCGATCCCCGGTATCGGGCGGCCTTGTCGGCCCCCGTGACGATGTCGGCGACCACCGCGGCCTGCTCCCAGGCGGGCGCGACCAGCCCGTAGACCCTGCCCCGGTGCTCGGCGCACTCGCCGATCGCGAAGATCGACGGGTCGTCGGTGCGCATCTCGTCGTCGACGACGATCCCACGCGCCACCTCCAGCCCGGCCTCGCGAGCCAGCCCGGTCACCGGGCGGACCCCGCAGGCGAGCACCACCAGATCGGCCTCGACCGTCTCGTCTCCCGCGAGCCGCACACCGTCGTCGAGGATCTCCTCGACCACGACGCCGGTCCTGGTCCTCACCCCCAGCCCGCCCAGGGTCTGGCCGAGCACCAGCCCGGCCTCGGCGTCCAGCTGACGGTCCATCAGGTGCCCCGCCAGGTGCAGCAGCGTCACCGGCAGGCCGCGCCCGGCCAGGCCACGCGCCGCCTCGACTCCGAGCAGACCACCTCCGATCACCACGGCGTGCCGCGCCGCGCCGGCGGCCCGCAGGATCCTCCTGCAGTCGTCCATCGTGCGGAACGTGACGGCCCTGCCCGCCGCACCCGGTACCGGCGGCACGACCGCCGCGCTGCCTGTCGCCAGCACGAGGACGTCGTACGGCTCGCGCCTGCCCGTGGCGGTGAGCACGGCCCGGTTCTCCCGGTCCACGGCGGTCACCTCGACCCCGGACAGCGCCGTCACCGAATGATCGGCGTACCAGGCCGGGTCGAGTAATCGCACCTGGTCGGGCGGCATCGTCCCGGCCACGACGTTCGACAGCAGCACGCGGTTGTAGGGCTGCGACTCCTCGGCCCCGAACACGGTCAGCCCGACGTGCCGGTCACGGGCACGGATCTCGCTCACCAGACGGGCGCCCGCCATCCCGTTGCCCACGACCACGATCCGGGTCATCCGGCACGCTCCACTCTGACCGCGCAGACCTTGAACTCCGGCATCCTCGACACCGGGTCCAGCGCGGGGTTGGTGAGCAGGTTGACGCCCGGCCAGTGGAACGGCATGAACACGGTGTCCTGCCGGATCGCCGGATTGACCCTGGCCGGCGCCTCGGTCGCGCCGCGCCGGCTGACCACCCGCAGCATCTCCCCCGGGGCCACGTCCAGGTGCTCGGCGAGGTCGGGGTGGAGTTCCACGAACGCCTCGGGTGCCGCCATGTTCAGTGTGGCGATCCGCCGGGTCTGCGCACCGCTCTGGTAGTGCGCGAGCACCCGTCCCGTCGTGAGATGGAGCGGATACTCCGGGTCGACGTCCTCCTCGGGCGGACGGTGCTCGACCGGTACGAACCGGGCGCGCCCGTCGGGCGTGGCGAAGCCGTCCAGGAAAGGCCGGGGAGTACCCGGGTGATCCTCGGCCGGGCAGGGCCAGAACACCCCGGTCTCGGCGGCGATCCGCTCATAGGTGATGCCGGCGTAGTCGGCGATCCCACCTGCCGAGGCCCGGCGGAGCTCATCAAAGACCTCGCGCGGATCGGTGGGGAAACCCTCGGCTCCGGCTGTCCCGCGCAGTCTCGTGGCGAGCCCCCGGAGAATCTCAAGGTCGCTCCGCACCCCTGACGGCGGGGCGGCCGCCTGGCGGCGGAGCAGCACCCGGCCTTCCAGATTCGTCATGGTGCCGCTCTCCTCGGCCCACTGGGTGGTGGGCAGCACGACGTCGGCCGTCGCGGCGGTCTCCGACAGGACCAGGTCCGAGACCACGAGCAGATCCAGTGAGCCGAGCCGCTCGGCGACGTGCCCGGCACGCGGCGCGGAGACCAGCGGGTTGGAGCCGAACAGCAGCAGCGCCCGGGGGCCGCCGCCGGTGCCGAGCGCGTCCAGCAGCTCGTAGGCGGAGCGGCCGGGTCCCGGCAGGTCACCGGGGTCGACGCCCCACACGGCGGCGACGTGGGCGCGGGCCGCCGGATCATCGATCCTGCGGTAGCCGGGGAGCTGATCGGCCTTCTGCCCGTGCTCGCGGCCTCCCTGCCCGTTGCCCTGCCCGGTGACGCAGCCGTAACCCGACCCCTCGCGCCCCGGCAGCCCGAGGGCGAGCGCGAGGTTGACGAACGCGCTGACGGTGTCGGTGCCCTTGGCGTGCTGCTCGGCGCCGCGCCCGGTGAGGATCGCCGCCCGGCTCGCGCCCGCGAGGATCGCGACCGCGTCGCGCATCCGGGCGACCGGCACACCGGTGATCCGTTCCACTCGCTCGGGCCACCAGGCCGCGACCGAGGTGCGGACCGCGTCGAACCCGCTCGTCCTGGCGGCCACGTACGCCTCGTCGACATCACCTTCGGCGACCACGATGTGCAGCAGGCCCAGGGCCAGCGCCAGGTCGGTGCCGGGGGTCGGCTGCAGGTGCAGGTCGGCCTGCCGGGCGGTCGCGGTGACCCGCGGATCGATGACGATCAGCCGGCCGCCCGCCGCGCGCATCGCGGTGAGGTGACGGACGAACGGCGGCATGGTCTCGGCCACGTTTCCGCCCGCGATCAGGACCGCGTCGGCACGGGCGAGGTCGGTGATCGGGAAGGGCAGACCACGGTCCATCCCGAAGGCTCGGTTGGTGGCCGCGGCGGCCGAGGACATGCAGAACCGGCCGTTGTAGTCGATCTGGCTGGTCCGCAACACCACCCGGGCGAACTTGCCGAGCAGGTACGCCTTCTCGTTGGTGAGGCCGCCGCCGCCGAACACGGCCACGCCGTCGGGGCCGTGTTCGGCCTGGACGGCACGTATCCGGTCGGCGACAAAGCCGAGCGCCTCGTCCCAGCCAACCTCCTCACCGTGCAACAGCGGGGTGGTCAGCCGCTCGCCGGTGAGGAGCTCACCGGCGGTCCAGCCCTTCTGGCACAGTCCTCCCGCATTGGCCGGGACGTCGTGACGCGGAGTGATCGTGACGGTCTCGTCCACCGCGACGTTCATGCCGCACTGCAGAGCGCAGTAGGGGCAGTGCGTCGCCGTCCCACCCTTCACAGGTGTCTGGGGGGGAAGTGAGACCGGCATGGGTCCGATGGTGCTTTCAGGCGGTTTCACCGTGAGGTCTCCCCTGTTACCGATGTGCTACAAGCCACTAACCGTGTTCACATTCGCAATGAGGTGGATGTGAGTTATCCGTCGGCCAGGCCGGTGCCGGATGTGAGCACGGCGGGTGCCGGGCCTGGCCGGCGCTCACACCCGGGCCGCCGCCAGGCTCGGCACACTGCCTGCGGCACGCAGGTAACAGGCCCAGGTGATGACCGCGCACACCAGGTAGAAGGAGGCGAAGGAGGCCAGTGCGGCCCCCGCCCCGCCGGTCGCGGCGATGGAGCTGCCGAATCCGCGGTTGATGAAGAACCCGCCGAAGGCACCGATCGCGGAGATGATTCCGATGGCCGCGGAGGCGTCCCGCTTCCCGACGGCCACGGCGGCGTCGTGAGCGGCCGTGCCCGGGGTGACGCCCTCGACCGCCTTGGCCCGGAAGATCGCCGGAATCATCCGGTAGGTGGAGCCGTTGCCGATACCGGTGGTGGCGACCAGGAGCATGTAGGCACAGAAGAACAGCGCGAAGCCGCGCTGGGACAGCCCCTGCCAGACCAGCACCGCCGCGCCCGCCATCGCGGCGAAGTTGACGAACGTCACCCGCGCCCCGCCGAGCCGGTCCGACAGCCAGCCGCCCGCCGGGCGGACCAGGGAGCCGAGCAGCGGACCGAGGAAGGCCAGCCAGACCAGCGAGGCCTGCTCGGGAAACTGGCTCTTGATGAGCAGCGGGAACGCGGTGGAGTAGCCGATGAAGGAGCCGAACGTACCGATGTACAGGACTGACATGATCCAGGTCTGGACCCGGCCGACGACCTTCAACTGGTCCGCGGGACTGGCCTTGGCCGAGGTCAGGTTGTCCATGAAGAAGTAGGCGCCCACCGCGGCGGCCAGGATGAAGGGAATCCAGAACAACCCCGCGGCGGCCAGCCCGAACGCCCCGATCACCAACGGCATGAGGAGTTGGACGGAACTGACCCCGATGTTGCCGCCGGCCGCGTTGAGCCCGAGCGCGGCCCCCTGCCTGTCCCGGGGATAGAAGTGGGTGATGTTGGCCATGCTGGAGGCGAAGTTGCCACCGCCCAGCCCCGCCGTGGCCGCGATGGCGAGGAACACCCAGTAGGGGGTGCCGGGGTCGCCGACCGCGACGGCCAGCAGCACCGCGGGCACGAGCAGGAGCAGGGCGCTGACCACCGTGAAGTTCCGGCCGCCGAACCTAGCCGGGGCGAAGGTGTACGGGATGCGCAGCGCCGAGCCGACCAGGTTGGGCAGGGCGACGATCCAGAAGAGCTGGTCGGTGGAGAAGTCGTAGGAGCCGAGTTGCACGGCCACGATGCTCCAGACGGTCCACAGCGTGAACCCGAGGTGCTCGGCGAAGATGGAGAAGACCAGGTTCCGCCTGGCCACCTTCCGGCCGTGCTCCTGCCAGAAATCCGGATCGTCGGGCCGCCAGTCGCTGATCCAGGGCCTCATCGTCTGTCCTCCTGTGGTTTCGGGGGGCTTCGATCTCCGAAACTAGGAGGGCGGCGTTACGCACATTCACTGTCTGTGATGGTGCACCGGTTACACGTAACTAACCCTGGAAATACGCAATGCACACGCCGCACACTCGCAACACTCCGGAAACCCAGGGGGGTGCGGGAAGCCGGCGACCGTTCGGTCACGAACACGCTCTGTCACGATCCCGCGCCCCCAGGGTAGCGGCGCGGCCGGCTCCTGGAGTGTGATCGCGCTCACGCTCACGCCGCCCAGAGATGCGGGGAGAGGCCGAACGCTCGTGGAGCCGATGTGGCCTGAAGCGAGAGAACGCTCATGCCGTAAGGCGTGGGCCGGTCGGAGCGCGCCTACCGAAGCACACTCACAAGTAACGGCAATGGTTGAGCCGGCGCGACAACGGGAACCGTCACCGGTGCCGATTCATCCGCCTCGGGGAGTGCGCGTGGCCGTCCAGCCAATCCGACTGTTCGACGATCCCGTGCTGCGCACGGTGGCCGAGCCCGTGACCACCTTCGACCGCGCGTTGCGCGTCCTGGTGAAGTCGCTCCAGGCCACGATGCGTGCCGGCACGGGCCGCGCGGGACTCGCCGCCCCGCAGATCGGCGTCCCGCTCAGGGTCGTCGTCTACGAGTTGGACGGCAAGTCCGGCCACCTGGTCAACCCGCGCCTGGAACTGTCCGAGCGGAGGATCGTGGCCGACGAGGCGTGCCTGTCCGCCCCCGGCCACTGGTGGCCACTGGAACGCTCCTACATGGTCACGGCCCGCGGTCGTGACATGTTCGGCAAACCCGTCACCGTCCGGGCCCTGGGCATGCTGGCCCGCGTTCTCCAGCACGAGGCCGATCACCTCGACGGCACCCTCTTCATCGACCGCCTCCCCGAGGAGGAGCGGGAACGCTTCCTCGCCTCGATCTCTTGACTTGCACACCTCACAACTGTCCGATAGAGTATTGCAGTTGCAGTCGTAGTTCTCAGCTTAGCCTTATCATCTCAAGTGCTTATGAGAAGTCCGCCGACAGCGGACGTTACAGTTTCTCCGGATGGTTTCCGCGGGTGCATGGTAGGGTCCGCAACGCAGCCCCGTGCCGCCGACCTGGTGGTTCGGTGAGGCTCCCAATGAGGAGAAGTAGTTTTGTCTGAGGGCACCGTTAAGTGGTTCAACGCCGAAAAGGGCTTCGGATTCATCGCACCGGATGACGGCACCGCCGATGTCTTCGTGCACTACTCGGCTATCAACTCCAGCGGCTACCGCAGCCTGGAGGAGAACCAGCGTGTCAGCTTCGTCACCACGCAGGGCCAGAAGGGCCCGCAGGCCGACAAGGTCGAGCTCATCTGACCTGGTTTGACCTCAAAGGCTTCGGGCTGAGCCCGCACCGCGCAAGCGGTGCGGGCTCAGTCGTTTTTCCGGCCCCTGCTCCCCCGCCGGGGAGTGCCCTCCAGGCGGCCGCCCGAAGAGCACTGACCTCAGAGCGGGCAGGGCGGCTCTCAACGCGGCTCTCAACGCCGCCGAGAGCCCCGGGCAGCGCCAGAGAGGGCCGGACACCCCGCCTTCAGAGCGCGACTCCGAGCAGCGCGTCCGCGATCCGCCCGACAAGGAGCGGCGCGCCCGGGTCGCTGCCGCCCTCCGACAGGGCACGCTCGGCCCAGTCGTCGATGACCGCGAGGGCGCCGGGAGCATCCAGGTCGTCGACCATCCGGGCACGGACCCTGTCGAGCACGACACCGGCGTCGGGGCCGGTCTGCAGGCCCGCCGCCGAGCGCCAGCGCGCCAGCCGCACCTCCGCCAAGGCAAGCTGGTCGGAGGTCCACTCCCAGTCGGAGCGGTAGTGATGCGCCAGCAGGGCCAGCCGGATGGCCATCGGATCGGTCTCCCCGCGCAGGCGGGAGACGAAGACCAGGTTGCCCTTCGACTTGGACATCTTCTCGCCATCCAGGGCGACCATGCCCGCGTGCACGTAGGCCTTGGCGAAAGGCCACTCGCCACACGCCACGTGGCCCTCGTGGGCGCCGCACTCGTGGTGCGGGAAGATCAGGTCGGAGCCCCCACCGGCGACGTCGAAACCACTGGACAGGTTCGCCAGAGCGATCGCGGTGCACTCGATGTGCCAGCCGGGCCTTCCCTGACCGAACGGCGAGGGCCAGGACGGCTCCCCCGGGCGCTCCGCACGCCAGAGCAGCCAGTCGAGCGGGTGCTTCTTGCCTGGGCGGTCCGGGTCCCCTCCGCGCTCGCCGAACAGGGCGAGCATCTGCTCCTCCGGGTAACCGGAGACGGCACCGAACTTGGGGGCCGCGGCCACGTCGAAGTAGACGTCACCCTCCAGGTCGTAGGTGGCGCCCTTGTCACGCAACAACTCGATCAGGGCCGCGACCTGGTCGATCACCTCGGTCACGGCGACGTAGTCGCGCGGCGGGAGGATGCGCAGCGCCTCCATGTCCGACCGGAACAGCTCAATCTCGCGCTCGGCGAGGTCACGCCAGTCGATGCCGGTCTGCTCCGCGCGTTCCAGCAGGGGGTCGTCGACATCCGTGGCGTTCTGGGTGAAGTGCACCTCGTGCCCGGCATCTCGCCAGGCCCGGTTGACCAGGTCGAAGGCGAGGTAGGTGTTGGCGTGGCCCAGATGGGTGGCGTCGTAGGGCGTGATGCCGCAGACGTACATCCGTGCCGTGGGACCCGGCTTTGTCGGGACGACATCTCGCACGGCGGTGTCGAAAAGCCGCAGCGGGACACCGGCACCGGGAAGCCGAGGAACCTTCGGCGCAGACCACGATCTCATAAAGTGAGCCTATCGAGCAGACAGACCACCCCGATCAGCTCGGGGTGGCGGATACAGAGGCATTCGTCTCAACTCCGCGAGGCACCCAGATCATTCCGTGCGGACTTCGCGGAAGGCACCCGGATCACGGGGGGCGGCGGTGAAGTCGTAGCGGACGCCGCCCGGCGCCAGGGCGAGCAGGGTGACGGAGAGAGAGCCGAAGATCCGCCCGTCGGGCAGCTCATGATGAATGATCATGGACCGGAGGTCCTCGGAGGGAATCCCCGCCCCGGTGGCGAGTTCCCGCCACTCCTCCCAGGGGCCGTCGAGTTCCGTGGGACGGCCGGCCTTTGCGAACAGGGGGCGGAAGAACGCGACGCGCTCGTTCTCCTCACCGCGTTCCCAGCCGCTGTTGACGATCATGTGGGTTCCCGGAGGAAGGACGTCTCGCTCCAGCGCGGTCCCATCCCAGTGCCACAGGCAGGCCCCGGTGGGATCGGCGCGCAGCAGGTGGAAGGGGTCATAGCGGTCAAGGTCGCTCTCCACCGGCCGGCCTCCGGCGGCCGCCAGGAGCGGGAGGTCACCGCGTGAGCGGCGCGTCTCCTCCGGGGCGAGCACGCCGTGCCCGTTGAGAAGGGCCCCGACCCTCCTGGCCCGGGGGTCGACGGCCAGCCAGGTGCCGCCGCCCTGAAGGTCTCGACCGCCGATCAGGCCGGGCCGGTCCTTGTGCCAGTGTCCCGCCGGCGGAGCCCAGGGACGGCCGGTGAACTCATCACGCACCCCGACCACGATCAGGGGGATCTCGGCGCTCGGATCGATGCTGACGACAACCGTGCACATGCCCGGAGGCTACGCCTCCGCCACGAGCGGGCGCGGAGCGGGGTCCTTCGCCGGCAAGGAGTCCGAGGTCACGGCACCTGCCATCCGGGGCTCAGATCGGCGGCCACGGGATCGCCGGCCACTCCTTGGAGGGGAGGGGGTGCAGGCCGGTGTCGAGAAGCCTGCGGACCCGCGACCAGGTCGCCTCGACCTCGGGGAGGGTGAGGAGTTCTCGGAGGCGGCGGCCGAGCCGCCCTTGCTCCAGGTCGCGTTCGAGGCGGGTCAGGACGTTCATGGCCTCGCGGGACAGGGGCTTGCCGCGCCACTGCCAGAGCACGGTGCGGAGCTTGTCCTCGGCGGAGAAGGAGACCCCGTGATCGACCCCGTAGACATGGCCGTCGGCGAGCGGCAGCAGGTGGCCACCCTTGCGGTCGGCGTTGTTGACGACGGCGTCGAAGACGGCCATCCGCCGCAGCGAGGGCTGGCGACTGCGGATCAGCACCATCAGGTCGATCTCGGGGTCGGTGTCGATCCAGAGCTGGCACATTCCCGGGCCGAACGGGCCGTCCCGGTAGACGGTGGGCGGCACGATCCGCCAGCCGATCGCCGCGGAGACCTCGTAGGCGGCGACCTCGCGGGCGGCCAGGGTCCCGTCGGGGAAGTCCCAGAGCGGGCGCTCCCCCCGTACCGGCTTGTACACACAGGCCGCCGCGAGCCCGCCGAGCCGGACCGAGCAGTAAAGCGTCATGTTGGTCGCCTCGACCAGGCGACCCGCCACATCCAGCCGTCCGTCACGGAGCAGACGCATCGCGGTCTCGTCATCCAGCCCCGCGGCCGGCGCCGTACTCAGCGTCGGCTCGCTCTCAGCGCTCATTCGCCTCCTCCACCAGATGAAGCGCTACTACCCCGGTAACCGTTGAGCCGCACACAAATATGCCCTTCGGCATCGAGAGGCTGGGCGCAGAGCGGGCAGGGCGGACGCCCGGCGGCGACGAGTGCCATGGCCCGCTTGGTGAAGGCCCTGGCGGCGCTTGGGCTGATGTGCACGCGCAGCACCGTGAGATCGGCGGGCGAGGACGGCTCGAACTCCTCCTCGACCCCGGCCTCCTGGGCCTCGATGACCACCTGGTCGGCCTCGGGGTCCCAGGCCAGGGCCATGGTGCCGACGCGGAAGTCCTCACTGATCGGCACGTCGAGAGGGGCGTTGTCGGCCAGCGCGGCCGGAGCGGCGGCGGGCACCGGGACACCGGCCTCGCCGCGCCGCAACACCTCGTCGAGCAGTTGGTCGAGGCGGTCGGCCAGCGCGGCCACCTGGAACTTCTCCAGCGCCACGGTGGTCAGCCTGCCCTGTCCCCGCGCCTGCAGGAAGAAGGTTCGTGAACCCGGTTGCCCCACGGCACCGGCCACGAATCTCTCGGGTGGATCGTAGTCGAAGACCGGCATAGCCCGACCTTACGTGGTCCCGGATCCGCCGCCGACTGCGGCATCACTCCCGGTGGGATTTTCTCCCCCGTCCTCGCCTTCCGAACCCTCCGCGAGGCGCAATCCAGCCATATCCCCACCCGTGTCGTTGAGCCTGAGCACGAAGGGGCGCAAGGGGGTGTAGCGAATGACGGTGAGCGAGGCCGGATCAGCGGTTATCCGTTGGAACTGGTCCAGATGCAGCCCCATGGCGTCGGCCACGATGGCCTTGATCACGTCTCCGTGGCTACAGACGAGGTAGACCGCCTTCGGGCCGAGGCGCTCGTTCCATTCCCTGACCGCCGCCACGGCGCGGTACTGGACGGCCGGCAGGGATTCTCCCCCGGGGAACGTCACCGCGCTCGGATGGGCCTGCACCACCGGCCAGAGGGGGTCCTTGACGAGTTCGGCGATCGGGCGGCCCGTCCAGTCACCGTAACGGCACTCGCCGAAGCGCTCATCGGTCAGTACCTCCGCCCCCTGTCGCCCCTCGGCGACCGCCTGCGCGGTCTCCTGACAGCGTTCCAGCGGGCTGGAGACGATCGCGTCGAGCTCCAGCGAGGTCAGCCGGGTGGCGAGGGCCTTCGCCTGGGCCTGTCCCGCGTCGCTGAGGTGAACATCCGGGGTCCATCCCGCGAGGACCGGACCGGTGAGGTGGGTAAGGCCGTGTCTGGCCAGCAACAAGGTCGTCACGCGGGCAAGTCTTGCAGCCCTCACTCCACTACTTTTAAGTGGCCGAGCGGTAATCTGGCCGGATCATGGAGCAGCGCTATGTGGGCCGGAGCGGCTTGTCGGTGTCCCGCCTGGGACTGGGGACGATGACGTGGGGGCGTGACACCGGCGCCGAGGAGGCCGCGGCGCAGCTCCGCATGTTCGCCGAGGCCGGCGGCACGCTCATCGACACCGCCGACGTCTACACGGGCGGCGACGCCGAACGGCTGCTCGGGCGGCTGCTGCGCGACTCGGTACCGCGTTCGGAGCTGGTGCTGTCCACCAAGGCCGTGCTCACCCCCGCCGGGCGCAGACCCCGCGACGCCTCAAGGAAGCACCTGGTCGCCGCGATCGACGCCTCCCTGACCCGCCTGGGCGTCAACGAGGTCGACCTGTGGCAGCTGCACGCCTTTGATCCCGACGTCCCGCTGGAGGAGACCCTGGCCGCCGTGGACGCGATCGTGTCCTCCGGGCGGGCCGCGTACGCCGGGGTGTGTGACTACGCGGGCTGGCAGCTGGCGACCGCCGCCGTGGGGCAACGGGCGGTTCCAGGGCGGGTGCCGATCGTCGCGGCCCAGGTCGAGTACTCGCTCCTGGCCAGAGAGGCCGAGCGTGAGCTGATCCCCGCCGCCGAGCATGTCGGCGCCGGGGTGCTCGCCTGGTCACCGCTCGGGCGCGGGGTCCTCACCGGCAAGTACCGCACGGGTATCCCCGCCGACTCTCGGGCCGCCACCCCGCACTTCGCCGATTTCGTCACGCCCTACCTCGACGAGCGGTGCCGCCGGGTCGTGGAGTCGGTGACGACCGCCGCCGAAGGGCTTGGCGTCTCGCCGCTGTCGGTGGCCCTGTCGTGGGTACGCGACCAGCCGGGGGTGGCCTCCGCCATCGTCGGCGCCCGCACCCACACGCAGCTGTCCGGGGTGCTCCAGGCCGAGGACCTGGCGTTGCCCGTGGAGATAAGGGAAGCACTCGACGACGTGTCGGCCGACTGAGACGCCCAGGACGGAAACCGAACGAGAATTCGCCTCGCGTATCACTAGTCGATACCGAATAGCAACTTTCCGTGAAAAAACCGGGCCCCCCCACAAGACTGTCGAACAGGTGGCGGGGGCACCCGGATGTCGGCAGCACATCACGGCCGATATCCGACCCGGGGGAAGGGAGACGAGTGCGAACCGCGATGTCGGCAGGCGCACTGGCGCTGGTGCTGGGCAGCGGGATCCCGGCGGTCTCGTCGGTGGACACCGCCCGGGAGGACACCGTCACGCAGGTGGACGACTGCGATCACGGAGGGCTGCTGGGCACCGTGACGGGCGGGATCTGCCGGACCGTGGACAACGTGGTGAGCGGCATCACGGGCGACACCTCCCCGCTCGCACCCCTGCTGGCCCCGCTCTCGTCCTCGCCCGCCGGTGACGACACCGCCGGCACCACGGCTCAGACGCCCGCCGCCGAGAAGACGTCCCCCATCGGGGAGGAGGCACCGGCCACCTCGGCCGGCGAAACCCGACCCGCAGAGGGCAAGGAGACCCCCTCCGGCAACGGGCCGCGCCCCGAGGATCCCACCGGCACCTGCCGGCCCACGGCGGCCTCCCCCAAATGCCCGGACCCGTCGGAGAGTCCCCTCTCTCAGGAGGCGGCCCGGCCCAAGCCGTCGCCGAGCCCCTCGCGCGACCACGGCCACCGGCCCGCGCGGAAGGAACCGGTGCCGGTGCCGACCGGCCGGACGCGACAGCCCTCACGGTCGCCGTATCCGGAGGCCGACACACCCACGATCGACGTGGACGCACCGGTGACCTCCGAACCGTCACCCGTGGTCGACGCCGAGGCACCCCGGGTGGAACTGCTCTGGCCGGCCCCGCTGATGCAGGAGTTGCAGCGGCAGATGTCAAACGAACGGCCGGTGACGCCCAGCCGGTCATCCGACACGGCGGGCACCGTGCTCACCACCGCGGTGCTCATTCTGGCCATCCTCGCGGTCCGCCTGCTGTACAGCAGGCGGAAGGTCAAGGAGTCGATCCCCTTCGAGCCGGTGCCGCCGGGCCATCACCGGGTGGCCTAGCCCCCTGCTCTCTGGATCTCTTGCCCACCTCGGTCACGGGCGCCACCTGACCCGCGAGACAGGATCTAGGCTCCGATGGCGTGCACGCCGCCGTCGACATGGACGATCTCACCGGTCGTGGCGGGGAACCAGTCCGACAGCAGGGCGACACACGCCTTGGCCGCCGGAATCGGGTCGTTGATGTCCCAGCCGATCGGGGCCTTGGCGGGCCAGCTGTCCTCGAACTCGCCGAAGCCGGGGATGCTCTTGGCGGCCATGGTCCGGAGCGGACCCGCCGCGACAAGGTTGACCCGGATGCCGTGCTTGCCCAGATCGCGGGCCAGGTAGCGGGAGCAGGACTCCAGGCCGGCCTTGGCCACCCCCATCCAGTCGTACACCGGCCAGGCCTTGGTGGCGTCGAAGTCGAGGCCGACGATCGCGCCGCCCTCCTTCATGAGCGGGAGCGCGGCCACCGCGAGCGACTTGAACGAGTAGGTGGAGACCTGGACGGCGGTCGCCACGTCCTCCCACGAGGTGTTCAGGAAGTTGCCGCCCAGGGCGGTCTGGGGGGCGAACCCGATGGCGTGCACCACGCCGTCCAGGCCGCCGAGGTGTTCGCCGACCCGGTCGGCCAGGGAGTCGAGGTGCTCGGTGCTGGTGACGTCGAGTTCCAGCACCGGCGGCGGCTCCGGCAGGCGCTTGGCGATGCGCTCGACCAGGCTGAGCCGGCCGAAGCCGGTGAGCACGATCTGGGCGCCCTCCTGCTGGGCCAGTTTGGCCACCGAGAAGGCGATGGAGGAGTCGGTGAGCACCCCGGTGACGAGAAGCCGCTTGCCTTCGAGAATTCCCACGTCAGTGCCCCATTCCAAGGCCACCGTCAACGGGGATGACAGCCCCCGTGATGTAGGCGGCGTCCTCGCCGGCCAGGAATCTGACCACGCGTGCGATCTCCTCAGGGCTGGCATAGCGGCCCAGGGGGATGTTCTTCCTGATCTGCTCTTGGTAGGACTCGTCGAGCTCGGCCGTCATGTCGGTCTCCACGAAACCGGGGGCGACCACGTTGACCGTGATGTTGCGCGAGCCCAGCTCCCTGGCCGCCGACCGGGCGAAACCGATCATCCCGGCCTTGGAGGCGGCGTAGTTGCTCTGCCCCGCGGAGCCGAGCATGGCCACCACCGAGGAGATCAGCACGATCCGCCCGCGCTTGAGCCGCAGCATGCCGCGGGTGGCGCGCTTGGCGACCCGGTAGGCGCCGGTCAGGTTGGCGTCGATGACATCGGTGAAGGTCTCCTCCTTCATCATCGGCAGCAGCGTGTCCTTGGCGATGCCCGCGTTGGCGACGAGCACCTCGACCGGGCCGTACTCGGCCTCGACCTTCGCGAACGCGGCGTCCACGTCGGCCGTGCTGGTCACGTCGCAGCGCACGCCGAACAGCCCCTCGGGGGGCTGTCCGGAACGGTAGGTCACGGCGACGGCGTCGCCGGCCTGGGCGAGTTCGCGGGCGATCGCGAGGCCGATGCCGCGATTGCCGCCGGTTACGAGAACAGATCGAGCCATGGTCAGACGGTATCGGCTACTTGGGGGTAACCCTCTTGTCCGGGAAGGACAAGATCACGGGGTTAGGATCGTTGACATGCGCCAGATCGACTCCGACTTTCTCGCCCTGCCGCTGCGGCGGCTGGCGGACGCGGCCCTGCAACGCGCCCGGGACCTGGGCGCCGAGCACGCCGACTTCCGGCTGGAACGCATCCGCGGAGAGACCGTACGCCTGTCCGACGCCGCACTTGAGGGCTCCATCGACGCCGACACCCTCGGCTATGCCGTGCGGGTCGTCAAGAACGGCACCTGGGGCTTCGCCGGAGGCATCGAGCTCACCCCCGAGGCGGCCGTCCGCGTCGCCGAGCAGGCGGTGGAGGTGGCGCTCGTCTCGGCGGCGATCAACCGCGAGCCCGTCGAGCTGGCGCCCGAGCCGGTTCACTCCGACGTCACCTGGGTCTCCTCCTACGAACTCGACCCGTTCGAGGTGCCGATGCGCGACAAGGCGGAGTTGCTCGCCGGCTGGTCGCGCGGCCTGCTGACAGATCCCAGGGTGGACCACGTCCAGGCGTCGCTGATGCAGGTCAAGGAGCAGAAGTTCTACGCCGACACGGCGGGGACCTCCACCACGCAGCAGCGGGTGCGCGTCCACCCCCAGCTGGAGGCGATGAGGGTGCTGGACGGCCGCTTCGACTCGATGCGGACGCTCGCCCCGCCCGCGGGCCGGGGGTACGAGTACCTCACCGGCACCGGCTGGGACTTCCCCGGCGAGCTGGCGCGCATTCCCGAACTCCTTGAAGAGAAGCTCAAGGCCCCCTCCGTCGAGGCCGGCCCCTACGACCTGGTGATCGACCCGTCGAACCTGTGGCTGACGATCCACGAGTCGGTCGGGCACGCCACCGAACTCGACCGCGCCCTCGGCTACGAGGCGGCGTACGCCGGGACGAGCTTTGCCACCTTCGACCAGCTCGGCAAGCTGGTGTACGGCTCGCAGGTGATGAACGTGGTCGGCGACCGCACCGTCGAGCACGGCCTGGCCACGATCGGCTACGACGACGAGGGCGTGGCGACCAGGGAGTTCGACATCGTCTCCGGCGGCGTACTGGTCGGCTACCAGCTCGACCGGCGGATGGCGCTGCTGAAGGGCCTGGGCGCTTCCAACGGCTGCGCCTTCGCCGACTCCCCCGGCAACACCCCGATCCAGCGCATGGCGAACGTGTCGCTGCGACCGGCGCCCGACGGTCCCACCACCGAGGAGCTGATCTCCGGCGTCGACCGGGGCATCTACGTGGTGGGCGACAAGAGCTGGTCCATCGACATGCAGCGTTACAATTTCCAGTTCACCGGTCAGCGGTTTTATCTGATCAAGAACGGCAGGCTCGCCGGGCAGTTGCGCGACGTCGCCTACCAGGCCACGACCACCGACTTCTGGCGGTCGATGGCGGCGGTCGGCGGGCCGCAGACGTACGTGCTCGGCGGGGCGTTCAACTGCGGCAAGGGGCAACCGGGCCAGGTAGCCCCGGTCAGCCACGGCTGCCCGTCGGCGCTCTTCCGCGGCGTGCGCGTCCTCAACACCGCCCAGGAGAGTGGCAGTTGAGCGCGTACGGCGAGCGGGCGGATGAAGGTGGCGGCCGGGCGAGCCGGCAGGAGAGGAGCGGGATGAGCCCCCAGGAGATGATCGAGAAGGCTCTTGAGCTCTCCACGGCCGACGAGGTCGTTGTGATCGTGGACGAGGGGGCGAGCGCCAACCTGCGCTTCGCGGGCAACACCCTCACCACCAACGGCGTGTCCCGCTCCGCGCAGCTCACCGTGATCTCGATCGTGGGGCGGGGTGTGGGCGTGGTGTCACGGGCGGCGGTCCGCCCCGACCAGCTCGACGACGTCGTGGCGGCCGCCGACCACGCCGCGGAGGACGCCCAGCCGTCCGAGGACGCCCGGCCGCTGCTGGAGGGCACCCGATCCGACGGCTGGGACGACCCGGCCGAGCCGACCTCGATAGGGGTGTTCGGCGCCTTCGCCCCCGCCCTGGGCGAGGCCTTCACCGCGGCCGAGGCGAGCGGGCGCAGGCTGTACGGGTTCGCCGAGCACACGGTCACGACGACCTTCGTGGGCACCTCCACGGGCACCAGGCTGCGGCACACCCAGCCCACCGGCCGCCTGGAGCTCAACGCCAAGTCCTTGGACATGAAGCGCTCGGCATGGACGGGCGTGTCCACCCGCGACTTCTCCGACGTCGACGTGGCGGCTCTGGACGCCACGCTGGCCCGGCGGCTCGAGTGGGCGAAGAACCGTGTCGACCTGCCCGCGGGCCGGTACGAGACGCTGCTGCCGCCGACGGCCGTGGCCGATCTGATGATCTACCTGTACTGGACGGCCGGAGCCCGCGACGCCCTGGAGGGACGCACCGTCTTCTCCAGACCCGGCGGCGGCACCCGCGTCGGCGAGGTCCTCTCCGAGTCGCCGATCCGCCTGTACGGTGACCCCGCCGAGCCGGACATCGAGTGCCCGCCGTTCGTGGTGGCGCACGCCTCCAGCCGGGAGAGCTCGGTGTTCGACAACGGGCTGCCGCTGGCGGCCACCGACTGGATCTCCGACGGCAGACTGGCCAACCTGCTGCAGACCCGGCACTCCGCCGAACTGACCGGCCTGCCGGTGACCCCGGCCATCGACAACCTGATCATGCGAGGCCCCGGGGGCGGCCGGTCGCTGGAGGAGATGATCGCCTCCACCGAGCGCGGCCTGCTGCTCACCTGCCTGTGGTACATCCGCGAGGTCGACCCGCAGACGCTGCTGCTGACCGGCCTGACCCGCGACGGCGTCTACCTGGTGGAGAACGGCGAGGTCGTGGGCGAGGTGAACAACTTCCGCTTCAACGAGAGCCCGGTGGACCTGCTCCGCCGCCTCACCGAGGTCGGCGCCTCCGAGCAGACCCTGCCGCGTGAGTGGAGCGACTACTTCAACCGCGCGATCATGCCGGCGATCCGGGTGCCCGATTTCAACATGTCGACGGTCAGCCAGGCCAGCTAGGCCCTGCCTGGCAGACCGTGCCGTGGCGAGGAGGGGGCCTCCACCGGGGGCCCGCCACGGGCGGGCTCAGTCGTCCTCCAGCCGGAATCCGACCTTCATCCCGACCTGGAAGTGCCCGACCTCCCCCTCCTCGATGTGCCCTCTGATCTCGGTCACCTCGAACCAGTCGAGGTGACGCAGGGTCCGGGAGGCGCGGCGGACTCCGTTACGCACGGCCGCCTCGATGCTCTCCCCCGAAGTGCCGACTATCTCGGTCACCCGGTACGTTCGATCTGTCATCTCATGCTTCTTCCCGGAAAGCGATGATTACATGACCGTTCGCCACCAGCCGATATGAGGCCTAGATTGGGAATCGTGAAGGGATGGCACAAGCGCCCGGTGGTTCATCAGGTGACGGATGCTCAGCCCTCCCTGAGTGCCGACATCGGCAAGCGCGAGAAGAGCTACTTCATCAAGATGGGGATCCGGCTGATCTGCCTGATCCTCGCCTTCACCGTGCCCGCTCCGCTACCCGTCCGACTACTGCTCTTCGCCGGTGCGATCTTTTTACCATACATTGCCGTGATCGGGGCCAACGCGCCGCCACGTGGGGTGACGGGAGCCCCTGACGTGGAAGATTCCGGACAGAGCGAGATTCCACGCCACCGACGCGAGATCGGGTCGTGACTAAGTCTTGACGCACTCTAAGGGTTGTAGGTGTACGCTTTAGCCAAGTGCCCTGGTCCCCCGTCGGGGCACTGGTGCCGGCGTTCCGGGCCCCCGTCGGAACGCCGATGAAGCGACGCCGGGTGGTTTGCCCCCGTAACCACCCGGCGTCGCCCTTTTCTTATGACTTTTACTTGTTCTCGCCTTTTCTCTGATGTTATTTCTCACCCTGTGTATCGGTTGTCTGCTCCCAGTTACGCGCCAGCGCGGTCAGCCTTTCCACGACATCCGGCGGCGCCGTGCCCGCCCCCAGCGCCACGCCGAGCAGATAGGCCGTCAGCGGCGCGGCCGGCCGGGCCACCCCGTGCGCGACCTCCTTTGTCAGGTCGAGCACCTCGTCACGATCGACTGTCGCGGGATCGATGCCCAACTCCCGGCAGACCAGCGCGGTCCACTCCGTCAGCACGTTCAACTCTCACTCCTTCTCAGCGGTAGCGCCCGCCTGGGCCCGCGCCCGCTGTAGATCGTCCATGGTGTCGCAATCGAACCACGGCCGCCCGGCGAGATGAAGCGTGACCGGGTCGAGCGGGGCCAGCAGCCCGTGCAGCGACCGTCCCTCGTAGCGGGCGAGCGCCCGCGTCAGGCTCGCCGTATGCCAGACCCCGGCGAGCCACTGCTCGCGGCCACCGTCGTCGACGAGCACCGCTCCCGCCCGTGCCCCCTCCGCGTACGCCACCGTCCCCGCGCCTGCGCCTGCCGCGTCCAGCAGCGCGGACACGTGCTCGGCGGTCAGGAACGGAAGGTCGGCGGCGAGCAGCACCACCCACGGCGCGGTCACCTCGGCCAGCCCCGCCCGCAGCGCCGGAACGGGGCCGCCTCCGGGTGGATCCTCACGGCGGAAGATCGCGCCTGGCAGCCCGGGGCGGGGCGGCCCGACGACGACCAGCCTGCCGGCGCCGGGCACGGCGGCGGCCACCGACTCGACCAGCGGGCGGCCCGAGACGTGCAGGGCGGGCTTGTCCCGGCCGCCGAGCCGTCTCGCGAGACCGCCCGCCAGGACGCAGGCGTCGTGGCGGGCGGTCATCCGCCGATGGCGGACATCGGGCGGGACGGCTGCAGGAAGGCCGGGTCGTCGATGCCGTGACCGGCCTTCTTGATCCGGACCGCGGACCGCCAGCGCTCGACGATCTCGTCGTCGCTCGCCCCCGAGCGCATCGCGCTCCTCAGGTCGGACTCGTCGGTGGCGAACAGGCAGTTGCGGATCTGGCCGTCGGCGGTGAGCCGCACCCGATCGCACGCACCGCAGAACGGGCGGGTGACCGAGCCGATGACACCGACCCTGGCCGGGCCGCCCTCGACGAGGAACAGTTCCGCAGGAGCGCTGCCGCGTTCCACCGGGTCGGCGTCGGTCAGGTCGAAGGCGGCCTGGAGCCGGGCGAGGATCTCGTCGGCCGTGATCATGTTCTCCCGGCGCCAGCCGTGCTGGGCGTCCAGCGGCATCTGCTCGATGAACCGCAGCTCGTACCCCCGTTCCAGGCAGTAGCGCAGCAGCGGCACGGCCTCGTGGTCGTTGATCCCGCGCATCAGCACGGTGTTGACCTTGACGGGACGCAGGCCGGAGGCGTGGGCCGCCTCCAGGCCCTCAAGAACGTCGGCCAGCCGGTCACGGTGGGCGAGCTTCTTGAAGGTCTCGCGGTCGAGGGTGTCGAGGGAGACGTTGACCCGGTGCAGGCCGGCGGCGGCCAGGGCGGCGGCCATCCGGCTCAGCCCGATCCCGTTGGTGGTCAGCGAGACCTGCGGGGTGGGGCCGAGCGCGGTGGTGCGGGTCACGATGTCGACCAGTTCGCGGCGGAGCAGGGGCTCGCCCCCGGTGTAGCGGACCTCGGTGATGCCCAGCCGCTCCACCCCGATGGTGACCAACCGGACGATCTCGTCGACGGTCAGCAGTTCGGGTTTGGGCAACCATTCCAGGCCCTCGGGCGGCATGCAGTAGGAACAGCGCAGGTTACAGCGGTCCGTGAGGGACACCCGCAGATCGGTCGCCACACGACCGAACAAATCCTGCAACACGGGGCGCCACCTCCCAGTCGGTCACCTATTAAGCAGGGGGCCAGCCTATGGCCGGCCCCCCACTTGGCCCCAAACAGGCCTCGACCATTTCAACATCATCGCGAGATGGTTGATTCCTTGGGAGATCGCCAGATCTGTCCGGACGATCCGGTCCCTGAGATCCCTGCGTCCTCATGCCCCTCGAAACGGCCCCGCACGCCCTGGTCGCAGACCGATCGCTCAGCCCTTGACGCAGACCGGCTGCCGCAGGTGCGCGACCACCTCGACCAGGTCGGTCCGCGCGGCCATGACCGACTGGATGTCCTTGTACGCGCCGGGGATCTCGTCGATCACCCCGGTGTCCTTGCGGCACTCGACGCCGGCGGTCTGCGCCTTGAAGTCCTCCAGGGTGAAGGTCTTCTTCGCCTTGTTCCGTCTCATCCGCCCGAAAACCAGTGGGATATCACGTTGGACATGGGCAAGCTGGATCTCGCAACGAAGGAGATCACAATGCCGAACCAGCCCGCACCGAACCTGGTGTCGTGGGCCAGCGAGATCGACGAGGGTACGATCATGCAGGCCGCACGCGCCGCCCGCCTGCCAATCGTCTCCGGACACGTCGCTCTCATGCCCGACGCGCACATCGGTATCGGCGCGACGGTCGGATCGGTGATCCCCACCGAAGGGGCCATCATCCCGGCCGCCGTCGGCGTCGACATCGGCTGTGGCATGGTCGCGACCGAGACGACGCTCACCGCCGCCGACCTCCCGGACACCCTTGAGGCCCTGATGCCGCTGGTGGAGAAGCGGATCCCCGCCGGCGTCGGCAAGGGCCACGACGACCCGTCCATGGACCGCGCACTGAGCGACCTCGGCCGTCCGCACACCGACCTGACTCCTCAGCAGGAGAAGAAGGTGTCCCTGCAGTTCGGCACCCTCGGATCCGGCAACCACTTCGTCGAGGTCTGCCTCGACGAGCGTGACCGGGTCTGGACGGTGCTGCACTCGGGCTCGCGCGGCATCGGCAACCTGCTCGCGACCAAGCACATCGTCGACGCCAAGAAGACGATGAAGAAGCAGGCGATCGGCCTGGAGGACCCGGACCTGGCCTACCTGGTGCAGAACACGCCGGAGTTCACCGCCTACATCGAGGACATGCTGTGGTCGCAGCACTACGCCATGGCCTCACGTGCCCGGATGGACAAGGTGCTGAGCAACGCCCTGTTCCGGGTCGTCGGTAAGGGCCAGCGGCTCCGGACGATCAATTGCCATCACAACTTCACGCAGCAGGAGACGCACGACGGCAAGGACCTGTGGATCACCCGTAAGGGAGCCATCAAGGCCGACACCGGCGACGAGGGCGTGATCCCAGGCTCGATGGGGACGCGCTCATACATCGTGCGCGGGCTCGGTAACCCGATGTCGTACAACTCCTGCTCCCACGGAGCCGGCCGCAGGATGTCGCGCACCCGGGCGAAGCGTGAGCTGACGGCCGCGTCCCTGACCGAGGCGATGCGCGGCCGCACCTGGAACGCGAACCGCGCCGCCGCTCTGGTGGACGAGCACCCGCAGGCGTACAAGTCGATCGACCAGGTGATGGCAGACCAGAAGGACCTGGTCGCGATCCAGCACACGCTGCGCCAGGTGTTCAATTACAAGGGCTGAACCTGCACCTTCTGCGCCCCGTCGCCGATCACAGGCGGCGGGGCGCTGCGTTTACCGACTTCTCAGCCGACGCTCGGGGCACATCAAGGTCTCCGGCAAAGCCGGGGCGGTTCAGCCTTCCCTTTGCGCTACAACTGACGCAGCACCTGCATGGCGTCCTTCTCGATGCGCGAAAGATCGTGGAGGATGACGCCGGCCTGCTCGAGGTACCCCGCGTCGCCGCTCTCTCCAGCCTTCGCGATCAAGGTGGACACGTCCGTCCACAGGACGGCGGCATCGGCGTACAGCCTGTGACCGGCGCGGAGGTTGCCGTTGTCGATCAGCCGGGTGCACTCGTCGAGGAAGTCGCGATAGAGGGCGCGAAACAGGGCACCGCCGGTGCCGCCCTTCTCCATGAGGAGGGCGGCCTGCGGCAGGTCCTGCTGCGGCTCGCCGGCGCGTAGCAGCCATCTGGGCACCTGTTTGCCGGCCTTCTCGATGCCGCGGTGGCCCAGGTTCGCGATGGGAGCGGCGAGGAAGGCGTCGGCGCAGTCTTTGATGGCGGGGATGATCTGGTCCTGCCAGGAAAGCGGGTGAGCCGGCAGGGTGATGGTGAAGGATCGGTTCCTGGCGGTCATCGGGCCGCGTTCGGCCCGCGCCATGGCGAGGCCGGCCCGGCTGGTGCGCACCGCTCCTCCCTGCTGGTCGGTGTCCACAAGGTAGACGTCGTGCTCGTCGTAGCCGTACATGGCGACGACATGACCGCCGAAGTGCACCTTGGAGCGGAAATAGTCCAGGTGGTAGCAGTCGAGCTGGAGGCCGACCGGCCGACCGGCGTCGATGGGGGCGGCCACGTTCTCCCACGCCTTGCGCGGTGAGGTGGTCTCCTCGGCCGTTAACGTCAGCCTCAGCCTGGCGGCCAGGTTCCTGGTGAGGTCGAAAGGCTTGACGCGGCCTCCGAGAAAGGGGAACGCCATGCCCTTGCTGTCCCAATAGATGAAGGACAGGCCCGAACCCAGCCCGAACAGCATGGGCTCGGACAGATCAAGTCCCTCATGCCGTAACAGCACCCCCAGCGCCGTCGTCTCGCAGTGGTGCATGCCACGGGCCTCGATGTCCTTCACGATGGTCATGCGTCGCTCTCCTCATGCTGACGCGGCGAACGGTCACACCGTCCCCATCCCTGATGCCTTCATGATCAATTACTGGGGACCGCTGGGAGTAGCATGAGGCCTCCCACAGTGGGAGAGTCCAGCCGTCGACACTCCGGCAAACCCATGACCGACTCTACGAATTCAACCTGTGTAACAGCTGAACCGCTCGATCATCCATCATCAGAGCGTTCGACGTCGAAGACCCCCTCAAAGATGTACTCGTCCGGATCCTCTTTCGACTGGACGTATCTCTCAAAGCGCCGAAGCGCATCGAACTCGGGATCCTCGCCTGGTTTGTCGACCGCATAGCGGATGGGCCATCGCGAGACCCGCCGACCAGGCGCACTCGACTCTCCACCCGGTAGGAGGCCCGCTCTGCCCCGGCGTGGTCAGTGGCGACCGCCGAGCGACATCCGGCCCGGCCGCCCTCTCGCGAGGGTGGCCCCGCCGGGTGGTCACCGTGGATCGACGGTCAATCGGCCGCGGTTCGGATGTCGAGATCCCGGCGTCCGTTCCGACCCGGCTGTGAGAGGTGCCCTACGGGCGCCTGGACACGTGTAGGACCAAGGAGGGATCTTCATGCGAGAGGTGACGTCGGCCGGGCCCGGCCTTCGAGCGGGGTGGCGGGAGTGGACCGGGCTGACCGTGCTGATTCTGCCCACCCTGCTGGTGGCTCTGGACATCGGCGTGCTGTTCCTGGCACTGCCGCAGCTGAGCGCCGAACTGGGGGCGACCGGTACCGAGCAGCTGTGGATCATGGATATCTACGGGTTCATGCTCGCCGGCTCCCTGATCACGATGGGTACCCTGGGCGACCGCGTCGGCCGGCGCAGGCTGCTGCTGATCGGAGCGGCCGCCTTCGGCGCCGCCTCCATACTGATCGCCTACTCGACCAGCGCCGAGATGCTGATCGCCTCCCGGGCCCTGCTCGGCGTCGCGGGCGCCACGTTGTCGCCCTCGACGCTGGCGTTGATCAGCAACCTGTTCCGTGACGAGCGTCAGCGGGGCGTGGCCATCTCCCTCTGGGCGACCAGCCAGTTCGGCGGTGCCGCCCTCGGCCCGGTCGTCGGGGGGTTGATGCTGGAACACTTCTGGTGGGGGTCGGTGTTCCTGCTCGGCGTGCCGGTCATGTGCCTGCTGCTGGTGGTCGGGCCGATCCTGCTGCCCGAGTATCGCAACCCGGACGCCGGCCGGCTCGACCTGCCCAGCGTCGCTCTCTCGCTGGGCGCCGTCCTGCCCGTCGTCTACGGCTTCAAGGAGTTGATCGCCGGCGACACCGACACACCGGCGGTGGCCGTCGGCGCCATCACGGTCGGCGTGGTCTTCGGAGCGGTGTTCGTTCGCCGGCAGTTCCGGCTGGAGGATCCGCTGTTGAATCTTTCCCTGTTCGCGCTGCCCTCCGTCCGCGCCGCTCTGCCGGCCCTGCTGGTCTCCGCCGGCGCTCTGGCCGGGACCAGCATGCTGACCACCCAGTACGTACAGAGCGTGGTCGGGCTCTCTCCCGGTGAGGCGGGGCTGTGGCAGGCTCCCACGGGGCTGGGCATCGCGGCGGGCACCCTGCTGGCTCCGCTGGCGCTGCGCCGGCTGAGGCCGGTCACCACCATGACGGCCGGGCTGGTGCTCTCGTCGATCGCACTCGCCGTGATCACCCAGGCGGACAGCTCCGGCTGGCTGGTCCCCGTGGTGGTGGCCATCGCGGTCACCGCCTTCGGGGTGGGACCGCTGTTCGTGCTCGGCACCGGCATGGTCGTCGGCTCCGCCCCGCCGGAGAAGGCCGGGTCGGCGGCGTCGTTGTCGGAGGCCGGCAACGTGCTCGGCTCCACGTTCGGCCTGGCCGTGCTGGGTAGCGTCGGAGCCCTGGTCTACCGCCACCTGATGGCCGATAGCGCTCTCGAGGGAATCCCGGCCGAAGCCGTCGACAGTGCCGGGGAGAACGTGGCCACCGCCATCGCCGTGGCCGATCGACTGCCGGCCGGAGCCGGCGGGGACCTGCTCGACGCCGCCGGTGAGGCCTTCACCGGCGCGATGAACGTGGCCGCCGGAATCGGCGCCGTCGTCTTCGCCGCTCTCGCCGTCCTCCTCGCCACCGCCCTGCGCCGGAAGGACGGCGCCCAGGCTCCGAGCGCGGCGGCTCGGGAAGGTGTGGTCGCCGACGAGAAGTCCCCGGCCGAGGTGGCAAGGTGAGATCTCTTCCGAAGCCTTTCCGGCGGCATGTCGAGAACGCGCCCGCGGCGCCGACTGTGCTGTGCACACCGACCACGATTCTCAAGGAGACCCGAACGTGGAAGCCATGAAGACGGATGCCCTGAAGGTGCCGGGCGCGACCCTGCACTACGAGGTCCGCGGCGCGGGCCCCGTCCTGCTGCTGATCTGCGGCGGGGTCTACGACGCCGCCGGATACGCGGCCCTGGCCGGGCAGCTCGCCGACCGGTACACGGTGGTGAGCTATGACCGGCGCGGCAACTCGCGCAGCCCCCTGGACGGGCCGCCGGAGCAGCAGAGCATCGAGGTGCACGGCGACGACGCGCACCGGGTGCTGGCGGCGGTGGGCGTCACGGCGGACGAGCCCGCCTACGTGTTCGGCAACAGCTCCGGCGCGATGATCGGCCTGGAGCTGACCGCCCGCCACCCCGGGCAGGTGCGTGCCCTGGTCGCCCACGAGCCGCCGCTCTTCGAGATGCTGCCCGACCGCGACCACTGGCGCGACGTCATCCGGAACGTGCGGGACACCTTCGCCAAGGAGGGGGCCGAGGCCGCGGGGCAGGTCCTCACCGCCGGATTCGAGATGAGCAGCGGGCCGGCGCGGGACGACGCGGCCGCCGACGAGCAGCAGCGCGTTCCGGGGGGCGGACAGGGGCCGCAGGGGGAACCCGAGCCGGAGATGCTGGAGATGATGGCGCGCCTGGCGAGGAACATGGAGTTCTTCATCGGCTACGAGGTGCCGCCGTTCGCCACGTACGTCCCCGACGTCGCCGCGCTCCTGGCGTCCTCGGTGCGGGTGGTGGCGGCGGTGGGCGAGGCGTCGGAAGGCGAACCCCCGTACCGGGGCGCCCTCGCCGTGGCCGAACAGCTGGGAATCGGGCACGTGGTGTTTCCCGGCGACCACGGCGGCTTCGGCGCCCAGCCCGTGGCGTTCGCCGCGAAACTTCACGAGGTGCTTTCGAACTCGTAGAACGGCGGCTTGGCTGGAAATCGCGCAGCCCCGCGTTCAGGGGCTGCGCACCGTCCTGGGTCGGCCGGCCGGATGAAGACCGGATCTCGGCGAGGAGCCGCCACCCGGAACCTTCCTGGCGGTCGTGGCACCGTCCCCGCGAACTCCTCCCGCATCGCGCGGGCGCCCCTCGGCGTTCACCGGACCCGGCGCTAGAGGCGGAAGTCCCAGTCGATCAGGCCCGCGCGCAGGTCGTCGGCGAGGCCTCGGACATAGTCGAGTTCGGCCTTGAGCACGGCCCGCTGGTACTCGGTCTCCACCAGGAAGAGGCGCGGGAGGAACTTCGCCCCCTCGGTCAGGTCGCGGCCCAACTCCGACAGTCGCGCCTCCAGGGAGATCAGGCGCTCGTCGAGCGCCGCACGGACCTCATCGGGCGGCAGCACGGGCATGAAGGCGAGTGCGGCGGGGAACTCCGGGAACTCGCGGGCCCGCACGGAGAGCATCGTCCGCATCCACTGCCGCAGCGTGTCACGGCCCGCGTCGGTGGGCTCGTAGACGGTCCGCTCGGGCCGGTTCTCCTCGCGCGAGGTCTCACGGACCGCGATGAGCCCGTCGCGGAGCAGCCTGTCGATGGTCTGGTAGACGCTGTTGCGCTGCGCGACGTTAACGACGTCGTCCTTGTGCCGCTCCTTGATCATCCGCTGCATCTGGTACGCGTGCATCGGCGCCTCACAGACCAGCGAGAGCAGCGCCATGGCCAGGGGGGATCGCCTCGTAGACATGGTGCACATCGTAACGGCCTACCAAATAATAGTTATTCTATGTATAGTCATCTTATGACTAAAAAAGCCCTGATAGTCGGCGGGGGCATCGCCGGCCCGGTGACAGCGATGGCCCTGCGGCGCGCCGGCATCGACAGCGAGGTTTTCGAGGCGTACGACCAAGGTTCCGATGGCGTGGGCGCCTTCCTCACGCTCGCGGTCAACGGGCTGGAGGCGCTACGCCCCCTCGACCTGCACGATCTCGTCGGCGACCTGGGCATGGACTCCTCGCGGATGCTGATGTTCAACGGGCGCGGCAGGCCACTCGCCTCCGTCTGGCAGCCCAGCCGGACGCTGAAGCGCGCCGATCTCTATCGGGTGCTGCGCGACGAGGCCGTACGGCGCGGCGTGCGGATCCACTACGGCAGGCGCCTCACCGACGCCTCGATCACCGCGGGCGGGGTGCGCGCGGTCTTCGCCGACGGCAGCGCGGCCGAAGGCGAGCTGCTGATCGGCGCCGACGGGCTCCACTCGCGGACCCGCACGATCATCGACGCCGGGGCGCCTCGCGCCCGGCACGTCGGTCTGCTGAACACCGGCGGTTTCGCGCACGGCGTCAAGGTGCCCGGCGAGCCGGGAACGAGCCACTTCATCTTCGGCAGAAGATGCTTTTTCGGCTACCTGATCCATCCGGACGGAGCGGTGTGGTGGTTCGCCAACCCGCCGAGCCCCAGGGAGCCGACTCCGGAGGAGCTCGCGGCGATCACCCCGGCGCAGTGGCGCACCAGGCTGACAGAACTGTTCGGCGATGACAGCGGGCCGATGCTCGACATCATCGGCGCGACCGACCACATCATGGCCGGCTGGAACACCTACGACTTCCCGACCGTGCCGAAGTGGTTCAACGAGCGCATGGTGATCCTGGGCGACGCCGCGCACGCGACCTCGCCCTCCTCCGGCCAGGGGGCGTCCATGGCGATCGAGGACGCCGTGGTGCTGGCCAAGTGCCTGCGGGACGTCCCCGGCACCCGCGACGCGTTCGCCACCTTCGAGGCGGTGCGGCGCAAGCGGGTGGAGCGGATCGTGGAGCACGGCAGACTCAACGGGAGCGGCAAGGCGCAGGGAGCCGTCGGCGCCTTCTTCCGCGATCTCACACTACCGATGATCATGCGGCAGGTGGACAGGAGGAACGCGCTGGCCTGGATGTACGACTACCGGATCTCCTGGAACGAGCCGGCCTCCGCGACCTCCGGCTGAGAGGCACCCGGCCTGCGGGGTCAGGATGCGGTGATGGCGGTGCCGCGCGCGAGGAGCAGCAGGACGGCGACCGCGGCGACGGCGACCGCCACGGCGAAGGGAACGCGCGGCGAGGTTCGGCCCAGCGCCACCCCGCAGGCGGTGAAGGCTCCGGCCACCGCCAGCGCCGCCCAGCCCCCCGCGCCCGGCGACCCCGTGGGGCCGAAGACGAGCAGGGCGGTCGCGGCCAGCAGCGGCAGCGGGATCAGGACGCGGACGCGGGCGACACCGAGCCGCTGCGGCCAGCCCCGGACCCCACCGGCGAGGTCCGCGGGGATGTCGGGGAGCACGTTGGCCAGGTGCGCCCCGCAGCCGAGCAGCGCCGCGGCCAGGACCGCCCACCAGGCGGGCCACGGATGTCCCGGCAGGCCCAGGGTCACGAACCCGGGAAGCGAGCCGAAGCCCACCACGTACGGCAGCCAGGAGAGCGCGGTCGCCTTGAGTCCGAGGTCGTAGGCCCAGGCCGCGGCGACGCCGACGAGGTGGACCGCACCTGCCGCCGGCCCCGAGGCCAGGGAGAGCGGCACGCAGAGCGCCAGGGCCGCGATCGCGGCGACCCACACCGTGCGGACGTTCACCGCGCCACCGGCGACAGGCTTGCCGGTGCGGCCCGCGGCGGCGTCCCGCGCCGCGTCCACCGCGTCGTTGCACCAGCCGATCGAGAGTTGCCCGGTCAGCACCGCCGCGGCCACCAGGACGCACCCGGCCGCGTCGCGCCCGCTCAGCGCGGCCAGCGCGGTCACCAGGACGGTGACCGCCGCGCTCGGCCCGGGGTGGCAGGCCAGCAGCAGCCCTCGCGCGGCCCTGAGCACCGGCCCTGTCCCCGGGCACATCGGCCGGCTCGTCGTCACTGATCGATCGTAGGCCGAGGCGCCCAGGAAAGCGGGCACCGAACATCTCAAAAAAGCGGACATCGCTACAAGAAACAGACAGCGTTGCGAGGTGAGATGCCCCGAGGAACGGACAGCGAGGCTGTCGCGACGCATGCCGCAGATCCAGCTGGGCAAAAAGCAGATGTCCGCTGTTCACGAGCCGGGGGTCTGTCCTTTGACCTCCTCCCCACGGCTGAAGCCGGGGGATTCCAACCCGCACAGGTCGGATTTCCTGCTTCACCACCAGTCGCCCGCAGGAGGATTCCCCTTTGAGGTCTTACCCCGGCTCCACAGGCGTTTTTCCTCTCCGCCCGCCCGGCGGCGAGGGTGGTGCAGGTCATGCGTGCGGCGGCTTGGTCGTCGCCACCGTTCGAACATGTTGACCATGCGGCGCCGTACCGCGTTTCCTTCCCACGCCTAAAGGCGGGGGTCTCCACGCTGAAGGGATTTAGATGACGCGAATCATCGCTGTCCGCGGCGCGCTCCCACCGAACCGGCACTCCCAGGCAGAGATCACCGAGGCGTTCGCACGGGCGTGCCTGCCCGAAGGTGCCAGCCGCCGGCTGCTCGACCGGCTGCACACCTCCGCGCGGGTGGAGTCACGGCACCTGACGTTACCGCTCGAGCAGTACGCCAAGCTGGACGGCTTCGGTGCGGCCAACGACGCCTTCGTGGAGACTGCCGTGGAGCTGGGCACCGAGGCGCTGGGCGGCGCGCTGGAGGAGGCCGGGGTCCTCCCCGAGGACGTGGACATGATCCTCTTCACCTCGGTGACCGGCGTCGCGGCCCCCTCGGTGGACGCCAGGGTGGCCGGGCGGCTCGGGCTGCGCCCGGACGTCAAGCGGATCCCCATCTTCGGACTGGGCTGTGTCGCGGGGGCGGCCGGAATCGCCCGGCTCCACGACTACCTGCACGGCTGGCCCGAGCAGCTGGCGGTGCTGCTCTCGGTCGAGCTGTGCTCCCTCACCCTGCAGCGCGGTGACGCCTCCGTCGCCAACATGGTGGCGAGCGCCCTGTTCGGCGACGGGGCGACGGCCGTGGTGGCCTGCGGTGACGAGTGGCGCCCCCGGCGTACCGGCTCGCCCGCGACCTCCCGGGCCGGTGCGGTGAGTGGCGCGTCCGCGACGACGCGGCCCGCGGGACCCGCGGGGTCCTCTCCGGCGGCGGGCGCTCCCGCGGCCGCCTGGCCCGCGGGCCCCGCGGGCTCCTCCCCCTCCACCGGCGAGCCGGCCTCCCACCGGCCCTGCGGACGGGCGGCTCCGGCGGTGGTGGCCTCGCGCAGCCATCTGTATCCCGGCTCCGAGCACGTGATGGGCTGGCACGTCGGCGACACCGGCTTCCGCGTGCTGCTCGACGCGAGTGTCCCCGAGGTGGTGCGCACCTACCTGGCCGACGACGTGCACGACTTCCTCGCCGACCACGACCTGAGCAGCGAGGAGGTGACGGCGTGGGTCTGCCACCCGGGCGGCCCCAAGGTCCTGGAGGCGGTGGCCGAGACGCTGCGGCTTCCCGAGGACGCGCTGGACCTCACCTGGCGCTCGCTCGCCGCGATCGGAAACCTCTCCTCCTCCTCGGTCCTGCACGTCCTGCGGGACACGCTCGCCCTGCGGCCACCGCCGCCCGGCACTCCGGGGATGCTCCTGGCGATGGGGCCGGGCTTCTGCTCCGAACTCGTACTGCTGCGCTGGTAGGAGCCCGATGTCCTGGCATCTGTCGTCCTGGTACCTGCTCCTTGTGCTGCTCGTCGGCCTTGAGCGGATCGCCGAACTGATCGTCGCCCGCCGTAACGCGCGATGGAGCACGGCGCGCGGCGGGGTGACGTACGGGCGGGGCCACTACCCGTGGATGGTCGCCCTGCACACCGCTCTGCTGGCCGGATGCCTGCTGGAGGCGGGTCTGGCCGGCCGGCCCTTCGTGCCCGCGCTCGGCTGGCCGATGTTCGCCCTGGTGGTCGCCGCGCAGGGTCTGCGCTGGTGGTGCGTGGTCTCGCTGGGCCCTCAGTGGAACACCCAGGTGATTGTGGTGCCGGGCCTGCCGCTGGTGGAGCGGGGGCCCTACCGGCTGCGCCTGCTCCGCCACCCCAACTACGTGGCGGTGGCCGTCGAGGGGGCGGCGTTGCCGCTGGTGTACGGCGCGTGGGTCACCGCGCTGACGTTCACGGTGCTCAACGCCGCGCTGATGAGGGTGCGGATCCGCTGTGAGGAGGACGCTCTGGCCTCGCTCGCCACGGCGACACCGGACGGCGCACCGCCCGCCACCGGGCGGGCGCCGGCATGATCGACGTCCTGATCGCGGGCGGGGGGCCGGCCGGGCTGGCCACCGCCATCCACGCCGCCCTGGCCGGGATGGAGGCCGTCGTCGTCGAGCCCAGGGCCGTACCGGTGGACAAGGCGTGCGGCGAGGGGCTGATGCCCACCGGGGTCGCGGCCCTGCGGTCGCTGGGGGTGCGGGTCGAGGGCAGGCCGCTGCGCGGCATCCGCTACCTGGACGGCCGTCACGAGGCGGAGGCGGCGTTCCGCGACGGGTCTGGCCTGGGCGTACGGCGGACCACGCTGCACACCGCACTGTCCCTGCGGGCGCGGGAACTGGGCGTGCGGGTCGTTCCCGGCAAGGTGGACGGTGTGCGGCAGGACTGCCGTCTCGTCGAGGCGGCGGGACTGCGAGCCCGCTGGCTGGTGGCCGCGGACGGCCTGCACTCCCCGCTGCGCGCCCTGCTCGGACTGGAACTGCCCTGCCGCGGGCCGCGCAGGTACGGGCTTCGACGGCACTACCCGGTCGCGCCGTGGACGGACTTCGTCGAGGTCCACTGGGCGGCGGACGGCGAGGCGTACGTGACGCCGGTGGGCGAGAACCTGGTGGGCGTCGCCGTGCTGAGCTCTCGACGGCGCGGCTATCCGGAGCACCTGACGGACTTCCCCTCGCTCCTGGGGCGGCTGGAGGGACCGGCCGCCACCCCGGTGCGCGGGGCGGGGCCACTGCGCCAGCGGGTCCGCGCCCGGGTGGCGGGGCGAGTGCTGCTGGTCGGCGACGCGGCCGGCTACGTCGACGCGCTCACCGGGGAGGGGGTGTCGCTCGCGCTGACGTCCGCGCGGTTGCTGGTCGACTGCCTGAGGGCCGGTGTCCCCGGGGCGTACGAGGCCGCCTGGCTGCGGCTGTCGCGACGGCACCGGCTGCTCACCGGGGCGCTGGTGGGCAGCCGCCGTTACCGGGCGGCGGGGCGGCTGATCGTCCCGGCCGCCCGGCGACTGCCCGCCCTGTTCGGCGCGGCGGTGCATGCCCTGGCCTGACCCGGCCACCGGGCTCCGCGCCGCTCCGTTCCCGGACGGAGGCCACGGACGGAGGCCACGGACGGAGGCCACGGACGGAGGCCACGGACGGAGGCCACGGACGGAGGCCACGGACGGAGGCCACGGACGCGCGGCCGTCGGGGCGGCTCCCAGCACCTCCGGCGTCCCGGGGCGGCAGGTGACCTCACATCAGCGTGGCGAGACCTTGTGGATGACCCCCAGCCTGGGGGCGTAGTGCGTCGTGCCCTCGAACCTGAGCCGCCACTCACCGCCGGTACGCCCCGCCACCATCCTGGTGAAGCGTCCGTGGGAGTCGGTCGTGGCACCGGCCGCCTTCGTCCAGTCGGCGTCCTTACCGGCCCGGTGCATGATCTCGACGGGCTGGCCGGGGAAGGGGGCGTAGTCGAGGTGCCCCTGAGGGTCGACCCGGTTCAGCGCGCCCGTCACGCGCACCCCCGAGCCTCCTGGGGCCACCTGGACTCCGCCGAACCTGGTCAGACGCTTCAGCAGGAAGCCCGTATGTCCGGTGACCTCGGCGCCGTCCGCGCCCCTCGCGGTCACGGAGACGGTCCAGGGTCCGGCCGGATACCAGCGGCTCAGGCTCTTCTCCGGCGCGAACCGCCAGGTCTCCCACCCCTCCCACGGACGGAACCCGGTCATCCCCGCCGGGCCCGGGGCGAGGCGGGCGGACACGGTCGGGCCGGGTACGGGACCGGGCGCGAGGGCGGGGCCCCTGCCGGGACCGCCGCCCGGGCGGGACGCGGTGACGGGGAAGGACGTTCCCTTCGAAGCGGGGGTCGCACCCGGCTCGACCTTGATCGTCACCCCCTCGGGGCCGATGACGCCTCGGGCCACCACCTCTATCACCATGCGCACCGTGTCGGCGGGCCCGACCACGGGATTCGCGGGACGCAGGGTCACCGAGCGGATCGTCAGGTCCTCGGCCGCGGCCGCCGGAGCTCCTGCCGGTACCGGCAGGGCCACGGCCCCGGCCGCCAGGGATGCGAGAAGGACTCTCAACGTCATGACCAGGAGGCTAGGAGTCCGCCGGTAACAGGCAGGTAGAGGACACACGCCCCGTTGGGCAAAGCGGCGCCCGGGGGCCGGCGCCGGAGACCGAAGTCCGAATCCGGAGCCGGCGGGCGGCGGTCAGTCCTCGTACATGCCGTCGATGATCTCGGCGTACCTGGCGTGGATGATACGACGCTTGAGCTTCAGGCTCGGGGTGAGCTCCGCGGTCTCGGCGGTCCACTCCACCGGCAGCAGGCTCCAGCGCTTGACCTGCTGGACCCGGGCCAGTTTCTCGTTGGCGACGGCGATGGCGCCCTCGACGGCCTTGAGGACGTCGGGGTGATCGGCGAGATCCGCCAGGGTGGTGAACGTGATGCCGTTGGCCTGCGCCCAGCCGGGGGCCACCTCGCCGTCGAGGGTGAGGATCGCCACCGGGTAGGGCCTGCGGTCGCCGTAGGCGAGGGCCTGACCGATGAGCGGGTGCTCCTTGAGGTAGTTCTCGATGTTGGCCGGGGAGATGTTCTCGCCTCCCGCGGTGATGATGAGCTCCTTCTTGCGGTCGAGGATGCTGACGAAGCCGTCGGCGTCGATGGAGCCCACGTCACCGGTGTGCAGCCAGCCGTCGGCGTCGATCAGCTCGGCGGTGGCCTCCGACCGTCCCAGGTAACCGCGGGTGTTGGCCGGGCTGCGGGTGATGATCTCACCGTCCTCGGCGATGCGGACCTCGACGCCGGGACCCGCCTGACCGACGGTGCCGAGCTTGAAGCTGTTGGGGGCGTTGGCGGTGAAGGCACCGGTCGTCTCGGTCATCCCGTACACGTCCAGGACCCGCAGGCCGAGACCGGCGAAGAAGCGCTGGACCTCCAGCGGCATGGGCGCGGCCGCGGTGGCGAGCCAGCCCGCGTTGTCGAAGCCGATCATCGACCGGATGATCGACAGCAGCGCCGCGTCGGCCTGCTCGTAGGCGGCCAGGACCTCGGGCGAGGGGGTACGCCCGTACTGGTTGGCCTCGATGTAGGCGAGCCCGGCGGCCATGGCGTTGCGCACGCCCTCCTGCTGCTCCTCGGGCTGGGTGGCCAGCAGTGCCTGCAGGCGGGCCATCATCTTCTCCCACACGCGCGGGACGCCGAAGAACAGCACCGGCTTGACCTGGCCGAGGGTCGCGCCGAGCTGGGCGAGGTCGGTGCAGAAGTGGGTGTGGGAGAGCTTGAAGAGCGGCAGGTAGAGGCTGAGTACCCGCTCGGCGATGTGCGCGTAGGTGAGGTAGGAGATCTGGGTGCCCTTGCTGGGCAGGTCGGCCATCCTGTCGGTGGCCACGACCTCGAAGAACACGTTGGAGTGGGTCAGCGGCACACCCTTGGGGTTGCCGGTGGTGCCCGAGGTGTACAGGACCGTGAGAACGTCGTCGGCGGTCACCGCCTGCCAGCGGGCGTCGACGGCGGCGGGGTCGGCCGCGAGCCGGTCGCGGCCGAGGGCCAGGAAGTCGTCCCAGGAGACGAACCGGTCACCGGCCGGGGCACCCTCCAGCACGATCACCTTGTGCAACTCGGGAAGGTCGTCAAGGACCGGCTCCCACCTGGCCAGTTCCGCCGGTCCGCCGAGCACCGCGATCTTCGCCTTGACGTCGCCGGCGACGAAGGCCACCTGCTCGGGGGTGAAGGTCGAGTAGACCGAGCACGACACCGCGCCGGCGTGCACCGCGCCCAGGTCCGCCAGCACGTGCTCACTGCGGTTCACCATCATGAGCGCGACCGCCTCGCCGGGCTCCAGCCCGAGGGCGGCGAACCCGGCGGCGATCTCCAGAACTCGCTGCCGGGCCTCGGAGTAGGTCAGGGTGGACCAGCCCCCCTCGACCGGGTCGGAGTACGCCGGGGCGTCGGGGTCACTCTCGGCCGCCTCCCTCAGCTGATCGCAGACCGTCCGGCCCGCGATCTCCCTCTCGATGGCCGCCCGCTCCTCAAGGACACCGGTCATACAGAGCCTCCTGAAAGTGCTTACTTGCACGAGTGGCATGCATCGCACCACACGCCGTTCCTCCCGGACAAGACCCTGAAAGGGAGAAGAAACATCACAATGCACGGCTGCCTTCGGCATCCCGGCAGAATGCACACGTAGAGTTGCCGATTGATCACGCTGTGACATTCTGGGGGACGCATGCCATCGGGGAGACGTGCCCGCGAGAAGACCTTCTTCGGGCACCCGCGCGGCCTGGCGACACTGTTCGGCACCGAGATATGGGAGCGCTTCAGCTGGTACGGCCTGCGGGCCATCCTCGCCACCTTCATGGCGGCCTCCCCCGCCATCGGCGGCCTGGGCCTGAGCCAGCAGACCGCCCAGGCGGTCGTCGGCATCTACGGCGCGCTCATCTATCTCGTCGCCCTGCCCGGCGGCTGGATCTCCGACCGGGTGCTCGGTGCCCGCAGGGCGGTGCTGTGGGGCGCCTCCATCATCATGTGCGGCCACATCAGCATGGCCATCCCCGTCGAGACCGGCGCCTTCGTCGCGCTCGGACTGCTCCTCATCATCGCCGGGACCGGGCTGATGAAGCCGAACATCTCCACGATGGTCGGCAAGCTCTACCCGCAAGACGACGACGCGCGCAGGGACGCGGGGTTCTCGATCTTCTACATGAGCATCAACATAGGCGCCTTCATCGCCCCCCTCGTCGTCGGCTGGCTCGCCTCGGGCAACCGCTGGCACCTGGGCTTCGGCGCGGCGGCGGTCGGCATGGCCCTGGGCCTTGCCCAGTACGTGCTGGGCAGGCGGCACCTGAAGGACGTGGGCGAGCGGCCGGGGCACCGGCTGACCCCGCGCGAGCGCAGGCACTTCGGCCTCGTGGCGGCCGTCGCCGCACTCGTGGCCTGCGGCGGCCTGGCCGTCTGGACGGCGTCGGGCACCTTCGACCTCGACACCTTCGCACTCGTGATGACGCTGTTCATCGTGGCCGTGCCGGTGTTCTACTTCGGCTACATCCTGCTGGGCAGCCACAACCTGACCGATGACGAGCACTCCCGGATGAAGGCCTACGTCTGGCTGTTCATCGCCGCCGCCATCTTCTGGATGATCTACGACCTGGCGCCGACCGTGCTGCTGTTCTTCGCCCAGAACAAGACGGACCTGTCACTGTTCGGCATCCGGATCACCCCGGCCACCACGCAGGCGTTCAACCCGCTGTTCATCATGATCTTCGTGCCGGTCTTCGCGGCGCTCTGGGTCAGGCTGGGCAACCGGGTGACCGCTCCGCACAAGTTCTCGGCGGGACTGTTCATCAACGGCCTGAGCTTCATGATCATGGCCCTGGCCGCCAAGCTGGCCGAGAGCGGGAAGATCTCGGTCTGGTGGCTGGTGCTGGTCTATCTTGTCCAGGTCTTCGGTGAGTTGTCGCTGAGCCCGGTCGGCCTCTCGGTCACCACCAAGCTCGCCCCCGAGGCGTTCAAGAGCCAGATGCTGGGACTGTGGTTCATCTCCATCTCGGTGGGCGATGCCGTGGGCGGGCAGACGGGGCGGCTGAAGAACCACATGTCGGAGCCCGCGTACTTCCTGACCCTCGCACTGATCGCCGTCGTGGCGTCGCTGGTGCTGCTCGCGTTCGCCGGCAGGCTCCATACGATGATGCGCGAGCACCGGCTACCGAGCACCGCCCCGCCACCCTGACGGAAATCCCATATATCCGGTCATGGGATGATTTGTCGGTGAACAATGTGCTCGATCTCGTCGGGATCTTCGTCTTCGCTCTCTCCGGCGCCCTGGTGGGCGTGCGCAGGCGGCTCGACGTGGTGGGCATGGCCGTGCTGGCCGAGATGACCGCGCTGGGCGGCGGAATCGCCCGCGACCTGATCCTGAACGTGCGGCCCGCCGCCTTCTCCAGCATCGGCTACGTGGTCGTGCCGGTGCTGGCCACGGTGATCGTGTTCTTCTGGCACCCGCAGGTGGAGCGGGTGATGCCCGCGGTGAACGTGCTGGACGCCGCGGGCCTCGGGCTGTTCTGCGCGGTCGGCACCGAGAAGGCGATGTACTTCGGCCTCACCCCCCTGCACGCGGCCCTGCTCGGGATCATCACCGCGGTCGGCGGCGGCATCCTGCGTGACGTCCTCGCCGGGCAGATCCCCACCCTGCTGTACGACCGCCAGTTGTACGCGGTGCCCGCCACGCTCGGCTCGGCGGTCATGGCACTGCTCTACACCCTGAACCTGCACGGCTGGCCGGCCACGCTGTCCGCCGCCCTGCTGGCCTTCGGGCTGCGCATCGTGGCCATGCGGCTGAAACTGCGGGCCCCGCTGGCCAGGGGCGTCACCTCCGAGTAAGCCCTCCCGGGGCGGGCTCAGAGGGCGGGGGTGAGCGGCTCGGCGGGCCGGGTGCCGTACGCCCCCCTGAGCCTGGCCTCTGCGATGCGCCGTACCGCCTCGACGAGGACCCGGGGCGGCTGGGTGAAGGGCAGCCGCAGCCGCCCCTCCAGCGTGCCGTCCACGCCGAACCACTGCCCGGGGGCCAGCCGGACCCCCTGGCAGGCCGCGGCGTCGGCCAGCGGGGTGGCCGAGGGTTCCGGCAGCCGCACCCAGAGCGAGCCGCCGCCCCTGGGCGGAACGAAGCTCCAATCGGGCATCCGCGCCGCCAGCTCGGCCACCAGGGCGTCCCTGGAGGCGCCGAGGAGGCGGCCGCGCTCGGCCCTGGCCCCCTCGATGTCCTCGAACAACATGGCCACCACCAGCTGTTCGAAGAGCGGGCTGGCGATGTCGATGGAGGCGCGGAGCACGGCAAGACGGCGGACCGTGGCGGCGGTGGTGCGGACCCAGCCGATGCGCAGCCCGCCCCACCACAGCTTGGACGCCGAGCCGATGGTGATCACCCTCCCGTCGGTGTCGAAGGCGGCCAGCGGCGTGGCCCGGGCCTCCTCGTCGAGCGCCAGCTCACACCAGCTCTCGTCGACCACCAGAACCGTGCCGTAGCGCCGCGCCGCGTCGGCCAGGGCCGCTCGCGCCGCGTCGTCCATCAGGTGTCCCGTCGGGTTCTGGAAGTCGGGGATCACGTACGCGAGGCGGGCGGCCGACTGGCGCATCGCGCAGGTCAGCAGGTCCAGGTGGCGCCAGCCCTCGTCGGGGATGCCGACTCCGACGATCCTGGCACCGCGCATCCTGGCCAGGTCGATGGCGTGCGGGTAGGTGGGCGACTCCAGCAGCACCGGGTCCCCGCGCGAGAGCAGCATCGTGGTCACCAGGTGGATGGCCTGCTGGGCTCCGGTGGTCACCAGGATCTGCTCCGGCCGGGTGGCCACCCCCCGCGCACTGTAGCGGGCGGCGATCGCCTGGCGCAGCGGGGCGATCCCGAGCGGGTCGTAGCCCGTCCCGAGCGTGTAGCGGGGATACTGGCCGGTGACGGCGGCGATCGCCTCGGGCAGTGTCGAGATCGCGCTCGGGGCCGCGGTGTGCATCGGCAGCAGCCCGTCGTCCTCGGCGGCGATCCACGGGTTGTCCGCGCCCAGCGAGCCCGCGTCGGGCAGCGCCGTCCAGCTCCCCGCCCCCTGCCTGCTCTCCAGGTACCCCTGCTCGCGAAGGAGGTCGTAGGCCGCGGTCACGGTGGTGCGGCTGACGCCCAGCGCCTCGGCGAGATGGCGCTCGGCGGGCATCCGTACCCGCACCGGCAGCCGCCCGTCGAGGACCAGCGACCGCACGCCCTGGGCCAGCACCCGGTAGTACGGCCTGGCGCCGGGGGCGATCGCCAGGAGACGGGCGAGCTGGGGGCCACTGAGATACCGGTCCACACCAACCACCATAAGGCCACTTTTCATGATTGGCCCTTTTATCCGGAGGCGGCGGCCTGAACGATTGGGGCCATCATGAGCGAACTCTCCCTGCCCACCCCCGGCTCCCTTCCCAACCGGCTCACCCGCCTGTACGCGGGCCTGGCTCTCTACGGCGTCGGCGTCGGCCTGCAGATCGAGTCCCAGCTGGGCAACAGCCCCTGGGACGTGTTCCACCAGGGGCTCTCCATCCACCTGGGCCTGTCGGTCGGCACCTGGATCATCATCGTGGGCGCCCTGGTCATGCTGCTGTGGATCCCGCTGCGGCAGAAGCCGGGGCTGGGCACCCTCAGCAACGTCGTCCTGCTCGGACTGTTCGCCGACGCGGTCATATGGCTGGCCCCGACCCCGGACGCGCTCGCCGCGCGCTGGGCGTACCTGCTGCTCGGCGTCGTCGCCACCGCCGCGGCCACCGGCCTCTACATCGGCGCCGGTCTCGGCCCCGGACCGCGCGACGGCCTGATGACCGGCCTGAACCGCCTGGGCCTGTCCATCCGCTCGGCCCGCACCGTCATCGAGGTCACCGTACTGGCCGCGGGCTGGCTGCTCGGCGGGACCGTGGGAGTGGGAACGCTGGTGTTCGCCCTCGCCATCGGGCCGCTGACCCAGTTCTTCATGCCGCGGACCCGTCCGGGAGCGCGGTTGCGCTCCAGCCCCCCGGGAAGCGCGCCGAAGCGTTAGCTTCAAGGCATGTGGATCGAGGACTACGCTCTCATCGGCGACATGCAGTCAGCGGCCCTGATCGGCAGGGACGGCTCCATCGACTGGCTCTGCCTGCCGCGCTTCGACTCGCCCTCGTGCTTCGCGGCACTGCTCGGCAACGCCGGGAACGGCCAGTGGTGGATCGGCCCCGCGGACGCCGGGCGGCCCCACGCCACCCGGCGCCGCTACCGGGGCGAGACCCTCATCCTGGAGAGCGAGTGGGACACCCCCGGCGGCACGGTCCGGGTGACCGACTACATGCCCACCCGGCACACCAACCCCGACCTGGTGAGGATCGTGGAGGGCGTGTCGGGGACGGTGGAGATGGCCACCGAGATCCGCATCCGCTTCGACTACGGCCGGATCGTGCCCTGGGTGCGCCGCAGCGACGGCCTGCTGCAGGCCGTCGGCGGACCCGACTCCGTGTGGCTGCACTCCCCCGTCCCGCTCCAGGGCGGTGACTACGCCCACAAGGCGAGGTTCGAGGTCTCCGAGGGCGACAGCATGGCGTTCATCTTCACCTGGCACCCCTCGCACGAGCCCAGGCCCGAGGAGATCGACCCGTACGAGCAGCTGACCGCGACCGAGGAGCTGTGGGCCGAGTGGGTCGAGCGGTGCGGCTACCAGGGCCCGTGGCGCGAGGCCGTGGTCCGCTCGCTCATCACGCTCAAGGCGCTCACCTACGCCCCCACCGGCGGCATCGTCGCCGCCCCCACCACCTCACTGCCCGAGGACCTCGGCGGCGTGCGCAACTGGGACTACCGCTACTGCTGGCTGCGCGACGCCACCATGACCCTGGACGCCCTCATCGGCTCCGGCTACCTGGACGAGGCCCGCGCGTGGCGGTCCTGGCTGCTGCGGGCCATCGCGGGCCGCGGTCAGGACCTGCAGATCATGTACGGCGTCGCCGGGGAGCGCCGGCTCACCGAGCTTGAGCTCGACTGGCTGCCCGGCTACGAGGGCTCCCGGCCGGTCAGGATCGGCAACGGCGCGGTCGACCAGCTCCAGCTGGACGTCTACGGCGAGGTCCTGAACTCCCTGTACCTGTCTCGCGTCTCGGGCCTGGAGTCCGACCATCGGGCCTGGACCATCCAGTTCGAGCTGATCTCCTATGTCGAGGAGCACTGGGACGAGCCGGACGAGGGGCTGTGGGAGGTCCGCGGCCCACGCCGGCACTTCGTGCACTCCAAGGTCATGTGCTGGGTCGCACTCGACCGGGCCGTCAAGCACATGGAGACCTTCGGCAAGCCCGGCCCGCTGGCGCGCTGGAGGGAACTGCGCGACCGCGTCCACGCCGAGGTCTGCGACAAGGGCTTCGATCCGGTACGCGGCACCTTCACCCAGTCCTACGGCTCGAACGAGCTGGACGCGGCCCTGCTGCTGATCCCGATCGTCGGCTTCCTGCCGCCGGAGGACCCGCGTGTGATCGGGACGGTGGAGGCGATCCAGCGCGAGCTGATGGTCGACGGCTTCGTGCTGCGCTACCCGGTCTCGGCCGACAACGAGGTGGACGGCCTGCCCGGCGGCGAGGGGGCGTTCCTGGCGTGCAGCTTCTGGCTGGCCGAGGTCCTGGCGATGATCGGCCGCAAGGACGAGGCGGTCGAGCTGTTCGAGCACCTACTGTCGCTCCGCAACGACGTCGGCCTGCTCGCCGAGGAGTACGACCCCCGCTACGGCCGGATGGTCGGCAACTTCCCACAGGCCTTCAGCCACGTGCCGCTGATCCACACCGCCCGCGCGCTCAGCTGAGGCGGCGGCACCCGGCTGACCGTTTTATGCCCTTTAATCCCTATGGAGCGGCCAAGCCGACAGATTTCTTAAAAATCATCAAGAAATCTGGGATTCGGCTGCAACAATCCGGTGCGAGCGTGACTCTCATCCGCTGTAACACCACCGGAAAGGAACGAACCAATGAGCGATTTCGACGTGACCACCACGGACCTGGTCGACTACGACGGCGACGGGGGAACCGACGCCCAGCTGATCGACACCGACGGTGACGGCATCGCCGACGAGGAGCGCTACGACACCGACGGCGACGGCGTCACCGACGTCGTCTACCTCGACCACGACGGCGACGGCTACATCGACGAGACCCGGGTCGACCTGAACGGCGACGGGGTCGCCGACTACACCGAGTACTCGGGTCCCTTCCCGACCGCCTGACGGAAAGAACCGGCGTGAGCCCGCGTGACCTCACCGGGAGGGGGACTCGGATCCGGGTCACGAGGGCCGCCGACGAGAAAGGCGATCGATGAGGAACCGACGTGTGTTCCTTCCCCTGCTGTTGCTGGCCTGGCCGGCACTGACCGGCTGCGGCGCGGTGGCGGGACTCCGAGGGGAGACCGTCGGCACGCCCGCGGCATCCCTGCGAGGCGACGGTGTCGGCTCCCTGCGCCCCGGAGAGGCGGGATCCGTCACGGTGGGAACGCCGATCGGGTTCCTCCCGCTGCCCCTGGTGCTCGCGGTGGCGGCGGGCACCCTGGCCGCGGCGGCCGCGGGCCTGTATCTGTGGCACCGCAACCGCCGCCCCGCCCAGGCACCCGTGCCGGGCACCTGGCAGGCGGCCTCGTACGAGACACCGTGGCAGGGGACGCAGCCGCAGGGGACGCCTCCGTTCCCCGCGGGCCAGGCGGGCTCGGTGCCGGACCGACCCGCCACCGACCCACCCACCGACCCACCCACCGGCCCACCCGCCGGCCCGTCGGACGACCCGCTGTCCGAGGCACTGGCCCAGGTCTCCGGGAGCGGGATCAGCCCGGCGCTCACCCAGCAGGTGGAGAGGCTCTTCTCCGAGGGCCACCCCGGCCGTGAGGCCCTGGTCGGGGCCTGCGTGGGCTACCGGGACCAGCTCGCGGAACGCCACCCCCGGCTGGCCGGGACACTGCTGGAGGCGCTGAACCGGGCCGGCGTCCAGGAGATCGTCGCGGACGGGCAGCGCTTCGACCCGCGCCTGCACGAGGCGTTCGGCACCGCGCCGGCCGACAGCCCCGAACTGCACGACATCGTCGCCGAGACCGTCAGGCGAGGGTACGCCGACGGCGAGCACGTGATCCGCGTACCGCAGGTCGTCGTCTACCGCCACGTCTCACCGGGCTCCGGGGCGGAGCGGTGAGCGGCTCGGCGCCCCGCGAGAGCAGCGTGCCGCACCTCGCGACGGGCACCCGGTTCACCCCGGCCCTTCAGGCGGGCCCGCGGCCTCTCCCGGCCCGCGCGGCAGGCCGCGAGAACGCACCGGACGGCCAGGGCGGTGACGCGTGAGCACCGGACCCGCGGATCTGCTGCGCCACCTGTGCGACACCACCTCGGCCAGGCTTTCCGGCGCGGAGCTGCGCGAGCGGGTGGCGCAGGTGCGCGCCGGCCTCGACGCGCCGCTGCGGGTCGCCGTGGCGGGCGCGGTCAGCAGCGGCAAGTCGACGCTGGTGAACGCGCTGCTCGGACTGCCCGTCGCTCCGGTGGACGCCGGTGAGTGCACCTTTGTCGTCACCCAGTACGAGTACGGCGAGGACGACGGCCGCATCACGATCGAGCTCCTTGACGGCGGCGTGGCCCACTCCCGGCTGTTGCCCGGCCACCGGCTCCCCTCGAAGCTCGGCGTCGACGTGGCCCGGATCCGGCGCCTGCGGGTCTCCCTGGACCTGCCGTCGCTGCGCACCGTCACCATCATCGACACCCCCGGCATGAACACGGTGACGGCCGCCAACGAGCGGGCGGCCAGGAGCATGCTGTTCGGCTCCGGTGAGGAGGACGACCGCGCACAAGCGATGATCTACGTGCTGCGCTACGTCCAGAAATTCGACGACACCACCCTCGCGGAGTTTCGCGGGCTGACCGACGCCTGCGGAATGAGCTGCGTCAACACCCTCGCCGTGCTCGGCCAGGTCGACCGGCGCGGCGACGAGGGCGACCCGTGGCCGACCGCCAGGCGGCTGGCCGCCAAGGGGTACCAGGACCTGCGCACCTCCGTCTTCGACGTGGTCCCGGTGATCGGCCTGCTGGCCGAGACCGCGCGGGCCCTCCCGCTGGGCGGCGAGGAGGTGGCGGCCCTGGAGACGCTGGCCGGGCTCGACGAGGACGACCTGGAGGACTACCTCCTGGACCTGGACGACTTCCGCTCCGCGCCCGAGATACCCGTGCCGGCCGAGGTGCGCCACCGGCTGGTGGAGCGGCTGCACCGCTACGGCATCACCAGCGCGGTCGAGGCGGTGCGCGCGGCCGGCACCGTCTCCCCCGAGGCGCTCACCTCCCACCTGCTGGAACGCTCCGGCTACTCCTCCGCCGGGCGGGCCGCGACCGGCTCCGTGGCCGCGGGCATCGCCCACTTCGCCCGCCGCGCCGACCAGCTGAAGGCACTCGACGCGCTGACCCGGCTCCGCGCACTCGCCAGGACGCCGGCGATGGGGGCCGACCGCGCCACCCTGGACGCGCTGGCGGCCCAGCTCGACGAGAACCGGCCGATCGCGACCTCCCTGGGCGGCCTGCGGATCTTCACCGCCGCCGAGGCGCTCGGCCGCGGAACGCTGGTCCTGAACGAGGAGATGACCGCCGAGCTGCTGCGCCTGGCCCGCCACGACGAGCCCGCCGAGCAGCTCGGCCTGCCCGCGGAGGCCTCCTCCGAGCAGATCGCCGCCGCCGCCACCGCGGCGTCGATGCGCTGGCGCACGCTCGCCATGATGAGCGAGGGACGTGCCGGCGGGCACCGGGCCAGGGACGTGCTGACCGTCCTGGAGGACCTCGTCTCGGCGGCGTTGGAGGAGCAGGCACCCCCCGGCGGCGGGGGCGGCGAGAAGCTCCCGCCGGTCCGCGTGGACCCCGCCGCGATCGAGACGCTGCGGGCCTCCCCCATGGTCCCGGCCGACGACCGGCGGGCGCTGGAGCTGCTGCTCTCCGGGGCCGAGCTGGCCACCCAGCTCGGGGCGCCACCCGGGACCCCGCGCGCCGAGATCGCCGGTTACGCCGCCGCCCTGAGCGCCCGGTTCCGCACCCTCACCCACCGGCCACTCCCCCTGCGGCAGCGGCGGGCGGCCGAGACCCTCTGCGAGGCGTACGAGACCATCTGGTCGCACCACGCGGACGGTTCCTGAGGCGGGACACCGCCGGAAGGCGGCACCTGCCCATCCCATCCATCCCCGACAGGAGAAAAGGATCATGACGACCCCCGACCCGACCGGCCCCGTGGCCAGGCTGCTGCGCTACGCCAACGAGGTCCACGCGCTGGCCGGGCAGTGCGGCAGGCAGGACCTCGCGGAGGTGCTGGCCGCGTGCGCGGGCCGCTGGAAGGACGAGTGCACCGACATCGTGGTCGCCGGGGCACAGAAGCGCGGCAAGAGCCGGCTGCTCAACACGCTGGTGGGCCACCCCGACCTGCTCCCGGTCGACGCCGACGTCGCCACCAACTGCTTTCTGTCGCTGCGGCGCGGCCCCCGGCTGGCCGCCGTCGTCCACCGCAGCACCGACTCGGGGCCGCTGCAGACACCGATCACCATCGAGTCGATCCCCGACTACGCCTCGATGCGCGGTGACGCGGGCAAGCGCCGCGACGTGGTGAGCGTGGACATCACCCTCGACAACCCCCTGCTCGACGGGTTGCGGCTGCTCGACACCCCCGGCGTGGACAGCCTGACAGTGGGGCACCGGCAGGTGACCGTGGCCATGCTCCAGCGGGCCGACGCGCTGCTGTTCGCGCTCAGCGCGCAGGACCAGCCGGTGCTCAGGCACGAGCTGGAGTTCCTCGCGGAGGCCGCCGAACGGGTCCAGGCGATCGTGTTCGTGCTGACCAAGGTGGAGGATTCGACCAACTGGCGAAACCTTCAGGAGGAGAACAGGACCCGCCTGAGGACGTTCGTCACCGAGGCGATCGCCGCCGACCCCGCCAGGGCCGCGACGCTGGCCCCGCTCCTGGAGGCACCGTGGATCCCGGTGAGCGCCAAGCTCGCCGAGGCCGCCGAGGCCAAAAGGCGCGAGGGGCGCGAGGAACGGGCGAACACGCTGCGGGCGCGCAGCGGCATGGACGCGCTGGAGCGGCACCTGCGCGCCTTCGCCGAGGGCAGGGAGTCGGCGCGGGGCGCCACGGTGGTCGCCGCCGCCCTGTCGGTGCTGGGCTCGCTGGTGACCAGCGCCAAGGACGACGTCGCCGCGGGCTCCGACGACGACGGCGACGTCACCGCCCGGCTCGCCGAGGTGGACGCCGACCTGGCGGGCCTGGCCGAGCTGTCCGCGCGGCGCAGGGCGGGCATGGTGGCCAACACCTTCATCGGACGCGAGGTGGGGGGCATCGTGGGCGCGCGGGTGGCCGAGATCCGCCAGCCGTACGAGAACACGATCGCCACGCTGAAGAAGCAGGCCCAGATCGACCAGTACATGGCGGAGCTGCCGGTGAGCGTCCAGCGTTCCCTGGAGGCCGCCTGGTCGCAGATCGTCTACGACGTGGAGAAGCTGGCCAGGACCACGCTGGACGCCTTCGCCCGCGATCTCGGCCTCGACCCGATCGAGCTGACCGCCGACAGGCAGGCGATGCCCAACCTGTCGCAGGTCCAGGTCAGGGGCGACATGGCCGCCGAGGCCCCGGAAAGCGTGGACCTCATCCGGGACGTGCTGCCCTCGGCCTCGATCGGACTGTCCCTGGGCGGCTTCGCCACGGCCCTGCTCGGCCCGGTGGGCTTCATCCTGGTCGCCCCGGCCATCGGCGCGGCCATCTTCATGGGGCGGCGCTCGATGGAGAAGGTGCAGCGCAGCCAGGCGGCGATCAGAGGGGCGCTGCGCGACCAGTTCGCCGTGGTCACCAGGGAGATGACACTCGACCTGGAGCGGATGGTGGCCACCTGGCGGGTGAGCGTCGAGCAGGCCGCCGACGACACCCTGGCCCGGCGGCGCAGGGAGCTGGAGACCAGACGCGCCGAACTGAAGTCCGCCTCCGCCCGCTCGGCCGCCGACCGCCTCAAGGCCCGCAAGTCGGGCCAGGACCGGATCGCCGCGATCGGCACCCTCACCACGCGCGGCCACGAACTCCGCAAGGAACTGGCCGGCGCGGTGGCCGCCCTGGGCACCGAGCAGCCGGTCCCCGCGGGAACCTGACCGGGCGGCCGCCCCCTGCGGCAGCGCCGGTCACCCGAGTCCGGCACCCTCATGGCCGGAACGACGGCCGTTCTCGTCCCTGGCCGAGGCCAGGGATAGATGTCGAGGAGGTCGTCACGCCCCTGTCTGGGAAGCATCTCGTCGACGACCACCGCGATCGAATGCGGCAACTCGTCGC
>NZ_JBEXGU010000033.1:0-71279 GCF_040607515.1 Streptosporangium sp. NPDC005286
TAGCGTTCCAGGGCCTCCACCCGCGCGAGCACGGCGGCCTCGCTGGCGGCCAGGGCACGCTCCAGCGGCGCCATGGCCGCGATCACCTCGGGGCTCCTGCCGCCCCTGGCCAGGTGGCGGTGCCTGGCCCGCAGTGCGGAGAGCTTGGTCAGCAGCCGGGCGATCTCCCACTCCTCGGCGGGGAGCATCACCGAGTTGCGCACGCTGTCGAGCATGCCCATGGCGTTGACCCGGGAGCACACGATGAAGTCGATCGCCCGCTGGACCCGGCCGAGCAGGTTTCTGGCGTCGTGGTCGAAGTCCTCCAAGATCAGGAAGCGCCCCTGCCACTGCAGGGAGTGCCGGTACAGGACCCGCTCGATGGAGTCGGCGGGTGAGGGCTTCCTGGCGAGGTAGATCACCGTGAGGATGAGGAGGTAGAAACCGACCAGCAGGGTGAGCACGGCCGCGGACGTCGGGAGCGGGACGGCGCCGAGTGCCAATCCGGCCGCCGCGACCGCCGCCGAGCCGCCGAAGAGCCCTACGAGCACTCCCGGAACCCGGGGATCGTCGTCCTCCCTCGGGACACGTCCGGTGCGAAGGCGATAGAGCAGGGGCCCGTTACGACGGAGGAGTTCGGCGATGTCCCTCGGCACCTCAGGATCGACCACCACGCGCTGCACAGGCTTGCCCCCTTTGCCACGTTTCAAAAGCATAGCGATTAACGGTGTTTCAGGTTATGCGTCCTCCCATGGTGCCTCTTTTGGTGCCTCTTTGCCCGCCGGTGACGCGGGCCAAAAAGGTGATCGTGATGATTGTTCCGGACCCGAGGTCGCGTCAGGCGGGGTTCGGCCGGGGAAGTCCGGGTGAGAGCAGGCGGGGAGGGCCTTTCCCGGGCGCTCCGGAGGACCTCGCGAGGCCGAGGTTGTCGGAGGGGGACCAGGTACGACAAAGTGATCAAAATGAAGGAGCGGTTCGTTTCCGTCGTGGTCCTCGGGCTGGTCGTGTCCGGCTGCGGCTCCGAGGCGTCGCTCGGCCAGAGCGTGCTGGATCAGGCGCGGCGGCAGGGAGCGGCTCCGGAGCTGATCTACGCACTGGATCTGCCGGGGTACCGGCTGGCCGAGCAGTCGGTCGGCGTGATCGGGGACGACGGGTTCGGAGCCTTCTACTTCTCCGGGAGCGCGCGCGTTCAGCTGAGGGTCGACCGTGGCACGTTCGGCGACGCCCTGTGCGCGGACACACCGCTGATGGACGCGGACCCGCCGTCGGCGCCGGTGAGGTGCGAGCGTGACGAGGTGGGCCGGTACCGCTCGGGCGGGGGCCGCCATGAGTACACGGCGGTCCGAGCCGATCACCTCATCCGGTTGAACGGCCGCGTCGGTGAGGTCGACCGGGCCGCGCTGAAGGAGGCCGTGGCCGGAGCGCGGCAGGCGATCCCGGGCGGTTCCGGGACGCCCTCGCCGCCGCCCGGCCCGGTGGAGCGCGGCGATCTGCCGACCAGCGGCGACGGTGCGCCGAACAACGAGGTGGGACCCGGCGGTTGACCCGGGGGCCGTGCGGGATCCGGACGCCGGGGCCTCGCTCCTGTCGCTCGCGCGGGTGGCACGATGCGGGTGGCACGGCACCGGGAAACAGAAAATCCCAGGCCGAGGGCCTGGGATCTCTCGGTGGACGATACAGGGATTGAACCTGTGACCTCTTCCGTGTCAGGGAAGCGCTCTCCCGCTGAGCTAATCGTCCTCGGGTACCACCAGAGCGGAAGACGGGATTCGAACCCGCGACCCTCACCTTGGCAAGGTGATGCTCTACCACTGAGCCACTTCCGCATTTTGCTTCGGGTTTCCCCTCGGCGCTCGCACAACCCTACCGGATCCCGAGGGGTCCGTAGGTCGTGCGCTGAGGTGGAGACGGGATTTGAACCCGTGTAGACGGCTTTGCAGGCCGTTGCCTCGCCTCTCGGCCACTCCACCAGCCAGGTCCTGAAAGGACCTGCTGGAGCGGAAGACGGGATTCGAACCCGCGACCCTCACCTTGGCAAGGTGATGCTCTACCACTGAGCCACTTCCGCGTGCTCCCCGGAGACGACTCCGGGGCACGTGAAAACTCTAGCGCCTCCGCGGGGCGGATGCGCGCAGAGATCGGGTCTGACGAAGATCTTCACCTGCTGACCGGTTGGACGTCGGAGGCCCGGACGAACATGATCCGGTGCCCGAACTGGATCTGCCGGTAGCGGATCTCGCCCCTGACGACGCGGTGCTCGGCAGGATCGAAGGCGGCCGCCCGCAGGTACGAGGCACGGGTCGTCGGGCCGGAGCTGTAGACCTGCCCGGCGGGTATCGAGTACTGCAGCGGGGTCAGGGCCTGCACGGGGACGCCCACGGGGTAGGCGTGCGCCTTCGGATAGGCCCTGCCGTACACCTTGATCGGGGAGCGGCCGGGTCTGGGCGTCACCAGGGGGCCTGACGCGGGCAGGGAGGTGGGGGCCTCGGCGGGGTCGCTGAACCACGCCTTCCGGCCGAGGTACCAGATCGCGGTCCAGCCGTCCCTGCGCTCGGCGAGCGCGTACCGCTGGCCGCTGGAGGCGCGGGCGGCGTGGTCGTAGACGCTGTACGTGGAGTCGCCGGTGGGGTGCTTGCCGATATCGGAGACCAGTGGCGCGGTGTGGGAGGGGCGGGTGTGCAGCCAGACCGAGGAGGCGCCCAGGCTGCGGCACCCTCCGGGACAGCCGGTGAAGTTCGGGCTGTTGGTGCCGTAGTCGGGCTTGATCAGCACCGAGCGCGCGGCGTCACCGCCGGAGGCGCGCAGCGGGCTGCCGAGCAGTTCGAAGTAGTGGCTCCAGTCCCAGTACGGGCCGGGGTCGTCGTGCATGCCGCCCACGGTCTCCGGGGTGGTGCCCGGCACGTTGTCGTGTCCCAGGATGTGCGCCCGGTCGAGAGGGACGTCGTACTTGGCCGCGAGGTGGCGTACCAGTCTGGCCGAGGCCCGGTACATCGCCTCGGTGAACCAGGATCCGCCCCTGGCCAGGTAGCCCTCGTGCTCCAGGCCGATGGAGCGGGAGTTGACGTACCAGTTTCCGGCGTGCCAGCCGATGTCCCTGGCCCGTAGGTGCTGGGCGATGTGGCCGTCGCTGGAGCGGATGGTGAAGTGCCAGCTCAGGTATTCGGGGTCCTTGACCAGGCGGGTCATCGCGTCGTAGCTCGTCTCGCCGTCGTGGATCACGATGTAGTCGATCTTCCGGGGGCCGTCGGAGCGGTCGTGGTTGCCGTAGCCGCCGCCCTTGAGCCGCCGGTAGACGGCGGGGAGCCACTCGCAGGAGACGTTCCTCGGGCAGTCGGGCCCCGCAGTGGTTCCCGCAGTGACTCCCGCGACGGGAGCCGCCGTGGGTTTCGCCGTGGGTCTCGCCGTGGGTCTCGCCGTGGGCAGGGGGGAGGGGGCCGCGGCGATCTTCGTGGCAGGCTCCGTCGCGGGTTTCACGACGATGTCCGTGACGGGTGCGGGGGTGGGGGTGGGGATGGGGCCGTGCGCGCGGCGCTGTGCCATCGGAGCGGGCGGTTCGGGGAGTGGCGCCCGCGGTGCGGAAAGTCCCGGCGTCGCGGGCAGCACCACCCGTTCGCCGTCGTCGGTCACCCGCGCGGCACCGGCCTGGATCGTCGCGTAGACCTCGTCGGCGAAGGACCGTGCCGCCTCCGTTCCCGCGGCGCCCTCTTCCGGTACGCCGGGATAGCGGGCCACCGCGTCGTACCAGCCTGCCGGGCCGGCGCCGGGGCTCCCGCCGGTGCGGCGCCGGTAGTCGGCGAGCAGCGCGGCACCGCCCATGATGTTGGCGGAGGGGTCCTCGCGCAGCCGGCGAAGGGGCAGGCCGGTCAGTTCCGAGGCCCGTCGCAGGGTGTCCTGGGGCGGGGCCGGCGCGACGGGCGGAAGGGCGATCACGCGCGGCCGGGTCTCGTCGCCGCGCGGGTCCTCGCCGACGCCGTGCGGCCGGCCCGGCCTGGCCCGGCCGTCGACCAGATGCATCGGGCCGTAGCCGGCGGAGACGCTGGGCAGCCCGTGGTGGCCCTCCCAGCGGGACTCCAGGTAGGAGACCGCGAGCAGCACGCTCTCCGGCACCCCGTACGTCCGCGCCGCCTTCGCGAAGGCGGCCTGCCTGCCGGACCGCGCACCCGTTCCCGCCGATGGCGGCGTGCCGGCGCCGGGGGAGGTCGCGGTCGTGGCGGATGCCGGGCGCTTCCGGGGCCGTGTCACCTGATCCCCCGGGTGTGCCGCCTGTGCTGGGACGGCCGAGACCAGTACGGCGAGAGCGGCGACGACGGTGATCCCCGGCAGGCGGCGCATGATGGTTCCTCCCCCTCTGATGGCTACTTAGAGTTATCAGAGATTGCCGACTGTCGCGCGTTGTGGCGGGGTTGCGGCATTGTGGAGATTCTCTGCCCGAAATCGGGCAGAAAACTTGGTGTGCTCTCTCCCGGATGCGTATGGTCCTGCTCTGTGCCCACGACACGGCATCCGTATGAGGATCTGATCACTCACCTGACCCGGACGAGCGCCCTCGGCCCGGGCGAAGCGGCGCGAGTCGTCGCCGACGTGCTGGCCTACTTCTCCGAACCTCTTGAGGAGTTCGTCAGGCGGCGTCACGCGGAGCTCAAGGGGAGAGGGCTGGTCAATGACGAGATCTTCCCCAGGCTGGCCGCCGAACTGGCGGTACGCCGTGTCGCGGCACCCGAACTCTCCCTGCGCCAGCTGCGCCGGATCGTCTATGGATAAGGAACGGTTACATGTGTGGAATCGTGGCCTATGTAGGGCCCAAGGACGCGGCCCCCATCCTGCTGGAGGGTCTGCAGCGTCTTGAGTACCGGGGCTACGACTCGGCCGGGGTGGTGGTCTCCAACAAGGGTCTGAAGATGCGCAAGGTCAAGGGCCGGGTGGCCGACCTGGCGGCGGTCGTGCCCGCGCGGTTCAAGGGCGGGCTGGGCATCGGCCACACCCGCTGGGCCACCCACGGCGCGCCCAGTGACGTCAACGCCCACCCTCATCTGTCCACCGACGAGCGCATCGCCGTCGTGCACAACGGCATCATCGAGAACGCCGACGAGCTGCGCGCCAAGCTGGAGGCCGACGGCGCGATCTTCCTGTCGGAGACCGACACCGAGGTGCTCTCGCACCTGATCGCCCGTACGGTCAAGGAGGCCGACTCCCTGGAGGAGGCCGTCAGGACCGCGCTCAAGCGGGTCGTCGGCACGTACGGCATCGCGGTGATCGACTCCGAGCGCCCCGGCGAGGTGGTGGTGGCCCGCAACGGAAGCCCCATCGTGCTGGGCATCGGTGAGAAGGAGATGTTCGCCGCGTCGGACGTCGCCGCGCTGGTCCGCTACACCCGCCAGGTGGTCCACCTGGAGGACGGCGAGATCGCCGTGCTCAAGGCGGACGGGTTCAACACCTTCGCCAGCGACGCGCGGGAGACGGCCAAGGAGACGCTGACCGTCGACTGGGAGGCGGGGCACTACGACACGGGCGGTTACGAGCACTACCTGCTCAAGGAGATCTCCGAGCAGCCCGACACCGTGGCCAGGACGCTTCGCGGCCGTCTGGACGACCGCTTCCACATCGCCCACCTGGGCGGCCTCGACATGGACGCGCGGGAGACCCGCTCGTTCCGCCGGGTGAAGATCATCGGCTGTGGTTCCGCGTACTACTCGGGCCAGATCGGCGCGCAGCTCATCGAGGAGCTGGCGCGCATCCCGGCCGACGCGGAGCCGGCCAGCGAGTTCCGCTACCGCAGCCCGGTGGTGGAGGCGGACACCCTGTATGTGGCGATCAGCCAGTCGGGGGAGACCTACGACACCCTCGCCGCCGTCCAGGAGCTCAAGCGCAAGGGCGGCCGGGTGCTCGGCATCGTCAACACCGTGGGCAGCGCGATCGCCCGTGAGTGCGACGGCGGCGTCTACCTGCACGCGGGGCCCGAGGTCTCGGTGGCGAGCACGAAGGCGTTCACCTCGACCGCCGTGGCCTTCGCGCTGCTCGCACTGCACCTCGGCCGGGTGCGTGACCTGTCCCCCGCCGACGGCCGCCGGATCTGCGAGGGCCTGCGGAGGCTGCCGGACCAGATCAAGGAGATCCTGACGCTGGAGCCGCGGCTCAAGGAGCTGGCGCAGAAGTACGCCGGGGCGCCGAGCATGATGTTCGTGGGCCGGGTCCGGGGATATCCGGTGGCCCGCGAGGGCGCGCAGAAGCTCAAGGAGATCTCCTACGTGCACGCCGAGGCGTACCCGGCCAGCGAGCTCAAGCACGGGCCGCTGGCGCTGATCGGCCCGGACATGCCGACCGTGGCGATCGTCCCCGACGACGAGCTGCTGGACAAGAACCTCACCACGCTGGGTGAGATCCGCGCCCGGGGCGGCCGGGTGCTCATGGTCGGTCACCGCACGGCCGACCCCAAGCTGGCGGACGACTGCGTCGTGGTGCCCAGGAACGAGACCGAGCTGGACCCGATCCTGCTGTCGATCCCGCTCCAGCTCTTCGCCTACCATGCCGCCGTGGCACTGGGGCGGGACGTCGACAAGCCCCGCAACCTGGCCAAGAGCGTCACGGTGGAGTGAGACGGCTCCCGGGGCGGCCGCCGGTGGTGGCCGCCCCCGGTCTGTAACAGATAGTGATAAGGAGGTAACCTATGGTATAGGGGGTTCTTGGGGGAAGGGGCGCTTATGCGCCGTAGGAGGTTTTTCGCGCTGGTGGCGGGTGCCATGGTCGTCGCGGGCTGTGACCTGAACGGTGACTCCGCCGACTCGGCCGTGGGCCGCCTGAGCATCCTCGAACCCACCGCCGACGGCCACGGCTGGGACGGGATCGCGGGCAGGCTCGCCTCCGTCCTGGTCCTGTCGGGGCTGGCGCGCTCCGCCATGGCCGTCGAGCGGCCGGGAGCCCTGGGTTCCGTCCCGCGTGACGCGTTCGGCGCCGTACACGGCTCGTTCACACGCGAGGGCAGGGTGCTCGTCACCGCGATGCCGATGGTGACGGCCGCGGAGATCGCCAACACCGCCGCGGTGGTGGACGCCACCACCCCTCTCGCCCGCCTGGTCGGCGACTGGACGGTCCTGGTCGTCCCCTCGGACTCCCACCTGCGCACCTTCGAGGACTTCGCCGCGGAGCTGCGCCGCAACCCGGCGGTGCTGACGGTCGGCGGCCGGCCGGAGGGCGGTTCCGACCACGTGCTCTACGGCATGATCGGCAAGTGCCTCGGGGTGGACGCCCGGTTGCTGGAGTACGCGGGGTTCCTCGGCGCCGAGGATGCCGCCGAGGCGCTCCAGGTCGGACGGGTGGCGGCCCTGCTGGGGTCGGCCCGCGCCCTGCGGCCCGAGATCACCGCGGGCCGCCTGCGTCCCCTGGTGGTCTCCTCGGGCAGCCGGCTCGACGGGATCGACGCGCCGACGCTCCTGGAGGTCGAGGTCCGGCTGGAGTACAGCGACTGGTGCGGCCTGCTGGGACCCAAGGGCATGAGCCAGACGGACCGGGACGCCGCGATCGCCCTGTGTGACAGGATCGACGCCGCGCCGCGCTGGCGCGCCCTGTGCGCGGCCAATGGATGGAGCCGGGTCTACCTCAGCGGTGACGACTTCCGCCAGTGGCTCTTCACCGAGACGGCCCGCACCCGCGGGGTGCTTCACGAGCTCGGGCTACTGAAGTCCTCCGACACAACTTGTTGGGGTAGTTGCGTCAGACGCCCCTAGATGTAGGATCCTGCTCGTTGCTGGTTCGCCCCGGGAGGGGCGAGGCAAGAGGGAACCCGGTGAGATTCCGGGACTGCCCCGCAGCGGTGAACGGGAACGAAAGCCGTCATGTGAGCACTGGGTGAACCATGCCCGGGAAGCGACGGCCGGTAGGCATGCGCAGGGCGCCCGTGAGTCCGAAGACCTGCCGGCGACGTGATTGTCCAGGGCCTCGTGGGAGGGCCCGCGGAACGAGGCGGTCCGGCGTGCCCGGGATCGCTCGCGGACGCGTGCCCCTCCGGCGGAGCCGTACGGGGAAGTCAGAGCGAGCGAGGAACACCACGTGACACAGGCCTTGGCAGAGACCGCAGCAGGGATCGCGGCGGGAACCGTGGCGGAGAACGCCGGGAACGCGCCGGTCGATCGCAGGCTGGCCATCGACGAGGCGGCGGCCCGGGTGATCACCGACCCCGAGAACTCCAGGGTCGCCGCCGCGCTGCTGGCCGAGCTGATCGCCGACGAGGCCGCCGAGCACGGCGTCCGCGACTTCTCCGAGTCGGTCGCCGCGACGCACGAGGCGGGGCTGATCGCCGACGGGCTCGCGGAGTTCGTGGCCGCCCACGCCGGAGTCCTGGACGCGCTCATCGAGCCGGACGCCGACGCCAGATTCGAGTACTTCGGGCTGCGTACCGTCTACGACCGCTACCTGCTGCGTCACCCGCGCACCCGCAAGGTGCTGGAGCGCCCGCAGCACTTCTTCCTCCGGGTGGCCTGCGGCCTGTCCGAGACCGTCGAGGAGGCCGCCGAGCTGTACGCGCTCATGGCCACCCTGTCCTACCTGCCCAGCTCGCCCACGCTGTTCAACTCCGGCTCGCGCAGGCCCCAGCTCTCCTCGTGCTTCCTGCTCGACTCGCCCCGCGACGAGCTGGAGGCCATCTACGAGCGCTACGGGCAGGTCGCGCGGCTGTCGAAGTACGCCGGGGGCATCGGGATCGCCTGGAGCCGGATCCGCTCGCGGGGCTCGCTGATCCGCGGTACCAACGGCCATTCCAACGGCATCGTGCCCTGGCTGCGCACCCTGGACGCAAGCGTCGCCGCGGTCAACCAGGGCGGCCGCCGCAAGGGCGCGGCCTGCGTCTACCTGGAGCCCTGGCACGCCGACATCGAGGAGTTCCTCGAACTGCGCGACAACACCGGCGAGGAGGCCCGCCGCACGCACAACCTGAACCTGGCCAACTGGATCCCCGACGAGTTCATGCGCCGGGTCGAGGCCGACGGCGTGTGGTCACTGTTCGACCCCAAGGAGGTCCCGCACCTCACCGACCTGTACGGCGCCGCGTTCGACGACGCCTACCGGGCCGCCGAGGCCGAGGGCCGGTTCACCGCGCAGCTCCCCGCCCGCACCCTGTACGGCCGGATGATGCGCACGCTCGCCCAGACCGGCAACGGCTGGATGACCTTCAAGGACGCGGCCAACCGGACCTCCAACCAGACGGCCAGGCCGGAAAACGTCATCCATCTGTCGAACCTCTGCACCGAGATCCTCGAGGTCACCAGCGACGCCGAGACCGCGGTCTGCAACCTCGGCTCGATCAACCTGGCCGCCCACCTGTCCGGGGAGTCCGGAGACGGGATCGACTGGGCGCGGCTGCGCGCGACGGTCCGCACCGCCGTGCGGTTCCTCGACCGCACCATCGACCTGGGCTTCTACCCGACCCCCGAGGCCCGGGCCGCCAACCAGAGGTGGCGCCCGATCGGGCTCGGCGTGATGGGCCTGGCCGACGTGCTGTTCACGCTGCGGCTGCCGTTCGACTCGCCGCGGGCGCTGGAGCTGTCCACCCGGATCTCCGAGGAGATCGCGCTGGCCGCCTACCGGACCTCCTCGGACCTGGCCGCGGAGCGGGGCCGCCACCCCTCGTACCAGGAGACCAGGGCCGCCGCCGGGGTGCTCCACCCCGACCACTACGGGGCCGCGACGTCGGCCGCGTGGACGGAGCTCAGGGAGCGGATCGCCGGAACGGGGCTGCGTAACTCGCTGATGATCGCGATCGCGCCCACGGCCACGATCGCCTCCATCGCCGGTTGCTACGAGTGCATCGAGCCGCAGGTCTCCAACATCTTCAAGCGCGAGACCCTCTCGGGTGAGTTCCTCCAGGTCAACCGCTATCTCGTCGCCGACCTGCGGGCCCGGGGGCTGTGGACCTCGCGGATCCGTGACGCGATCAAGCGCGCCGACGGCTCCGTCCAGGACATTCCCGAGATCCCCGCCGACCTGAAGCTGCTCTACCGGACCGCCTGGGAGCTGCCGCAGAAGGCGCTGATCGACCTGGCCGCCGCACGCACCCCGTACATCGACCAGTCGCAGTCGCTGAACCTGTTCATGGCCACGCCGACCATCGGCAAGCTCTCCTCGATGTACGCCTACGCCTGGAAGTCGGGCCTGAAGACCACCTACTACCTGCGCTCGCGCCCGGCCACCCGGATCGCGCAGGCCACCGTGGCGGCACCGGTGGCCGGGGAGGTCCCCGTCCCCGTCCTCGACCCCCAGGCCGTCGCCTGCTCCCTGGAGAACCCCGAGTACTGCGACGCCTGCCAGTAGACCTGCCGGCGGCCCGTCCCGAGGGCACCCCGTCACCCCTCAGCCACTCCGAAAGGCATTTTCCCGATGTTGCTCGACCCCGGCATGGATCTCACCCTGCGGCCGATGCGCTACCCCGAGTTCTACGAGCGCTACCGGGCCGCGATCCGCAACACCTGGACCGTCGAGGAGGTGGATCTCGCCTCCGACCTGGCGGACCTGGCGAGGATGACGCCCGAGGAGCGTCACCTGATCAACCGCCTCGTGGCGTTCTTCGCCACCGGCGACTCGATCGTGGCCAACAACCTCGTCCTCAACCTCTACCAGCACCTCAACGCCCCCGAGGCGCGTCTCTATCTCAGCAGGCAGCTGTTCGAGGAGGCGGTGCACGTCCAGTTCTACCTGACCCTGCTGGACACCTACCTGCCCGATCCCGATGAGCGGGTCAAGGCGTTCGCCGCGGTCGAGCACATCCCCTCGATCCGCGACAAGGCGGAGTTCTGCTTCCGCTGGATCGACTCGCTCGGCGGGCTGACCCGGCTGGAGACCAGGGAGGACCGGCGGACGTTCCTGCTCAACCTGATCTGCTTCGCGGCGTGCATCGAGGGCCTGTTCTTCTACGGGGCCTTCGCCTACGTCTACTGGTTCCGCGCCAGAGGGCTGCTCAGCGGCCTGGCCACCGGGACGAACTGGGTCTTCCGTGATGAGTCCATGCACATGGAGTTCGCCTTCGGTGTCGTGGAGACCGTGCGGGCCGAGGAGCCCGGCCTGTTCGACGACAAGCTCACCGAGCAGGTCACCCGGATGATCGAGGAGGCGGTGGCGGCCGAACTGGCCTTCGCGGCCGACCTGTGCGGCGACGGTCTGCCGGGAATGGGGGTGGAGCAGATGCGGCGCTACCTTGAGTACGTGGCCGACCAGCGGCTGGTCAGGCTCCAGATGCCCGTCCGGTACGGCACGGCCAACCCGTTCGCGTTCATGGAGTTGCAGGACGTGCAGGAGCTGGCCAACTTCTTCGAGCGGCGGGTTTCGGCCTACCAGATAGCCGTCGAGGGGAATGTCGCTTTCGACGAGTCCTTCTGATTGGCTGATGGTCCGGGGAAGAGAGCGACGAAGGGGAAGTCGTCAGTGTCCAGCTGGGTCATCATGATCATTTCCGTGGCCGCCGCGGTCGTGGCGGTGGAGGTGGTGCGCAGGGTGCTGCGCTCACGGCTGATCGGTGAGAAGTGGGCGCTCGCCGGTCCGGTCGTGAGTCGCTGCACCTGGCCGGGGTTCGCCATGGCCGCCGTGGCGACCGCCTACACCGCCTACGAGCCCGGTATGGCGGAGGGCTCGGTCAGCCAGGTGATCGACCGCGGCCTCAGCGTGGCGATGATCGGGTGCGCTACCTGGCTGGTCATCCAGGCCGCCTACGCCGTCACCGACGTGGTCCTGGACCGCCTGGTCACGGTCCAGGGCGAGGGCAACCGCAGGGCACGCCGCATCCGCACCCAGATCACCCTGGTCCGCAGGGTCGCCTCGGCGGTGATCATCGTGGTGGCGCTGGGCGCGATGCTCTTCACCTTCCCCCAGGTACGGGCGCTCGGCGCCGGTCTGCTGGCCTCGGCCGGGATCGCCGGCGTCGTCGTCGGCATCGCCGCCCAGTCGACACTGGGCAACCTGCTCGCCGGCCTTCAGCTGGCCTTCAGCGACGCGCTCCGCCTGGACGACGTCGTCGTGGTGAAGGGCGAGTGGGGCCGCATCGAGGAGCTCAGCCTGACCTACGTGGTGCTGCGGCTGTGGGACGAGCGCCGGCTGGTCCTGCCCGTCTCCTACTTCACGACCAACCCGTTCGAGAACTGGACCCGGCACAGCAGCAGGGTGATCGGCCACGTGTTCATCCGGGTCGACTGGTCGGTGCCGGTCGAGGAACTGCGCACCGAGCTCTACCACGCCCTGCGCGTGCACCCGCTCTGGGACCAGAAGGACTGGACCATCCAGGTCACCGACACCCTTCCCAACGGGCTGCTGGAGTTGCGCGCCCTGATGAGCGCCGCCGACTCCGCCAGCGCCTGGGACCTCAAGTGCGACATCCGCGAGCACCTGGTGGCCTTCGTCCGCGAGAAGTATCCCCAGGCTCTGCCTCGCTTCCGGGTCGAGAATCCGCCCATGCCCGCCACCCTTCCCGGGACGCTCACCGGCCTGACGACGCCGGCACCGGGGCGTTCCGGCGATGAGGATGGCGATCGGCCGGCTCCGTCCTGAGGCGACCGGTCTCTTGGGCCGGCCGCGTCGGGTGGGCCGGCCGCGTCGGGAGTGCGGTCCGGAGGCGTCCCGCGATGTCCGGTGGGCCGAGTCCTCCGGATGTCTCGGATACCGAGGTCGCGGCGGCACCCGTCGCGGCCACCGCGGACGTTCGGGCGCGGTGCCGCACAGGAGTGCTCACTGAGAGGGGTAAATGATGCTGAACATGTGGTTTCTCATGCTTTGGGGTGGTCTGACGACAAGATCATGAAGCGTACCGGGAGAATCTATCCCGTGCAGATCTCCGAAGGCTTTGAACTGTCCGTTGACCAGCATGTCGCCACATTGAGGATCAACCGCCCAGAGAAGCGCAACGCGCTGAGCGCGGCCATGTGGCGGGCCCTGCCCACGCTACTCGCGCCGCTGGCGGACGATCCGGCCGTGCGGGTGCTGGTGCTCACCGGGGCGGCGGGTACCTTCTGTTCCGGGGCCGACATCTCGGAGGTCGCCGAACTCGCCGGCAACGGCGACGAGAGCGGCGATGACACGGGGGCGACGGTCGCCGCGGAACGGGCGCTGGCGGAGTTCCCCAAACCGGTGATCGCGATGATCGAGGGCTTCTGCGTGGGCGGCGGCTGCCAGCTCGCCCTCGCCTGTGACCTGCGCCTGGCCGCCGAGGGAGCCCGTTTCGGCATCACTCCCGCCAAGCTCGGCATCGTCTACCCGCCGAGCTCCACCCGCCGCCTCACCGCCGCCGTCGGCCCGTCCACCGCAAAGTTCCTGCTCTTCTCCGCGGAGCTCATCGGTGCCGACCGTGCTCTGCGCACCGGCCTGGTGGACGAGGTCCTGCCGGCAGCGGAGCTGTCCGAGCGCGTGTACGGCCTCGCCCGCACCCTGGCCGGCCGCTCCCAGCTGACGGTGGCCGCCGCGAAGGAGATCGTGGACGGCCGCGCCGACGAGGCGCGCTTCCTGCTGTGGCAGAAGGAGGCGCGTGAGGAGGTCACCGAGGGCGTCGCGGCCTTCCTCGAACGTCGTCCGCCCCGCTTCACCTGGACCGGCCCGGGGCGGGGCGGTCAGTCGGACATGACCTCGTAGAGGTTGCCCGTCTCGTCCGCGAAGAACAGGCCGCGCGGGCGGAGTGGATGGTCGATCCGCCCGTTGTCGTGGTGGGCGGGGTGGTTGCCGTACGGCACGCCCCGGTCCTTGAGCCGGGCGAGGATCCCGTCGAAGGTGGCCGGGTCGACGTCGAAGGCCAGGTGGTGCCCTTCGGGGTCTTCCACGGTCATGAAGTCGAGGGTGAGGGACCCGTTCACCCGGACCGGGGCGAAGTGACCGTGTGCTCCGGCGGGCGGCAGGCACTCCAGGTTCATGATGCCCGCGAAGAAGTCGGCCGCCTCCTGCTTGTCGAGCGCGGGCACGATGGTGTGGTTCAACGTGATCGTCATTGCGGGGCCTTTCGGTGGGGTCTTCGGAGATCGTCCGAGGACGGGGCAGACGGGTGCGGTCAGGTGAGATCGGGGTGGAGTGGGCAGGGGAGGTGACCGCCGGGCACCCGGTAGGCCGCGACGCCCTCCTTCGGCCGTGACGCTCCGAAGCGGCGGCCCCGGGTGTCGGCCGGGCGGATGAGACCGAGCGAGACCGGGCCGGCCCACGGCGAGCCGGCTCAGGTCAGGGCACCGTGGACGAACACGTCGACGAGGTCGGCACTCAGCTCGGGGACGCCCTCCGGCTGGCGGGCGCCGGCGAACACCATGGCGAGGAAGAGCGCGGCCAGGCGTTCCGGGGGCAGCCGGAGGGAGTCGCGCTCGGGCTCGAACAACTCGGCCAGCGCCCTGCGGGTCTCCCTGAACGAGGACTCCCGGTCAAGCCGGGCCGCATCCTCGCGCTCCGGTGACGGATCTCCCTCCCCTCGGCCCGGGGCGGGCGTTCCGGCCTCCCGCTCCGGCGGAGAGGGCGCGCCCGCAGGGGCCCGGGACGCCGCCTCGGGGCCTCGAGGGGGAAGCCGCACACCGGGGCGGTCGCGAGGGCGGCGCCCTGAGGCGTGCAGGGCGGCGATGACGGTGCCGATCCGGGCCATGTGCGCCCGCATCGCGTCGGCGGCCTCGACGAGGCGCCCGGTCAGTGGCTGGTCGAGCGGGATCGCGGCGAGCTGTTCCAGCACCTGGTCCGGGCGGAGCGCCTCGGCCATGCAGGCGTCGAGCAACTCGTCCTTGTCGGTGAACGCCCGGAAGATCGTGGCCTCGCCGATTCCGGCGGCTCTGGCGATCTGGGCGGTGGTCACCGCGGCGCCGTACTCGGCGACCAGGGGGAGAGCGACGGCCACGATCATCTGGCGGCGCCGCTCCGGGCTCATTCCCGGCGCGCGCCGTCGGGCGGTGGTGGTTTCCATACTTCCAGTTTGCGGAGTGAGTGCTCACTCCGTCAATGGCTCCTGACCCACAGGTAGGGAAGCCGCCACCAGCCGCCATCTGTGAAGCGGTGAGCTTGGCCATGGTGACGGGGTGAAAGCCGAGGACGTCAGCAACGATGGGGGCCGGGCTGTCCTGGATGTGCCGACGGATCGCGGCTCCCCGGGCGGCGATGGCCGGAACGCCCATGCGGGTGATCTGCTTGGCGAGCCATTCGGGGGCACCCGGTCACTGAACGCCGGCATCCTCGCGATAGCCCCTGGCCTGCACCTCGAACAGCTGGGAGTATCCTCCGCTCGCGGCCATGAGGTCGTCGTGCGTTCCCTGCTCGACGATCCGGCCGTCGCCGAGTACGACGATCAGGTCCGCGTCGCGGACAGAACCGAGCCGGTGCGACACGAGCAGGCTGGTGCGCCCCATGCGATGCTCGCGCAGCCGCCGGTGCATCTCGTACTCGGCCTGCGCGTCCAGACCCGAGCTGGGTTCGTCGAGGATGAGCAGGTCGCGCCGCTCGCGCACCATCGTGCGGGCCAGGGCCAGACGCTGCCACTGGCCTCCGGAGAGCAGCACCCCGGTCTGCGTGTCCTCCTCCTCGTCCCCGAAGAAAATCCGGCTCAGCAGCGTGTCGTAGCCTCGGGGCAGCGCCTCGACGATGTCGTGGACGTCCGCCATCTCGGCGGCGGCCTGGATCCTGGCGCGGTCGGACAGAGCCTCGATCTCCCCCACCCCGATGTTCTCCGCCGCGGTCAGGTCGTAGCTCATGTAGTCCTGGAAGAGCACGCCCATCCTGGCGCGCAGTTCGGCAGGTGGTACGGCGCGCAGGTCCACGCCGTCCCAGAGGATCGATCCCCGGGACGGATCGTAGAACCGGCACAGCAGCTTGATCAAAGTGCTCTTGCCGGCCCCGTTGAGCCCCACCAGCGCGACCGACGTGCCGTGCGGGATCGTCAGGTCGACTCCCCGCAGCACCCATGGGTGGCTCTCGTCGTATCGGAACCACACATCGCGCAGCTCGATGCCCCGCCGCAGCGCGGGCAGCGTGGCGGCCGACCCCTCCGTGGAGCGACGCGGCGACGGCAGGTCGTCGGGCAGCGATGTCACCTGATCGTGGTAACCGAACAGGGACAGCGCCTGACGGGCGTTGGCCACGTTCTCCACCACCGAGATCAGTGCACCCTGCGTTCCGGCCACGGAGGCGGCGAACGCGGTCACGTCGCCGAGGCTCAACCGGCCGTCCACCGCCGCGTACACCGCCCAGATCAACCCCACGCCGCTGACCGCGGCGGAGAGCGTCGCGAGCAGCGACTGGGTGAGCGCCTCCCGCCGGTCCAGCCGCCGCTCACCGGCCTGGACGGTGGCCAGCTCTCCGAACATCCGATCCTTGAGGAAGCCGCCCAGCCCGAAGAGCCGGACCTCTTTCGCGGCCTGCACGTCGGTGATCATGGAGGAGTAGAAGAGCTGCCGCCGGATCGACGTGGACTGCCCGGCGATCATCATCATCCGCCGCTTCTCCAGCGACATCCGGGCGACCAGGGCGGGAATCGCCGCCAGCGCCACCAGTCCCGCCATGAGCGGGCTCAGCACGGCCAGGGCGGCCAGGAGGCTGACCAGCGTGATGGCATTGCGCCCGATGTCGAACAGACCCGAGGTGATGGGCGCCAACGTGCTTCCCGAAGCCTGGGTGGCCAGGCGCAGCCCGTCCAGAAACGCCGGATTCTCGAACCTCGACAGGCCCTGGAATCCGTTTACCGCCGTGTACAGGCGGTCCTGCATCAGGCGATCCAGCCTGCGCTCCGACTCGGCCCGCAGGTACATGATGAGCTGCGGCAGCACCCCGGAGACCAGCCCGATGGCGGTGAGGCCGCTGACCGGCAGCAGTACGTGGTCGGGGCGACCGGTCGCCAGCTCGTCGATGAGAAGCTTCGTCATCCACACGGTCCCCACGGGCAGCAGGCCGCCGACGACGGTGACCGCCAACTGGGACGCCGCCAGACCGGGTCCGGCCCGCCAGCACAGTGACGTCACCGTGCCGACAGCTCGCAGCAGCCGCCGCAGCCGGCCCTCACCTGGCTTCGCGTCGGAGGCCAGGGATGCCGTCACTTCGCCGACGCCATCTCGGCGAGGGTCGTGAGTTCCGTCTGCGCCGCCACGATCGTGCCGTCCGGGCCGACGCGCAAGAACGTCGGGAAGGCTTCGACGCCGACCGCCTTCACCAGGCTGTCGGCGCGTTCGGCCGTGATGACGCTCGACACGTCGGCAACCATCTGGACAAGGTCGTCGGCCCTCGGACCGGCACCGGAGATGACCGCCATGGCAGCCTGGGTGCGGGCCGTGACGGCGAACTGTGGCGCGTGCTCGTGGCACGCGTCGCAGTTGACGTCGAAGAACGCCACGAGTCGCGGCCGGTCGACACCGTCGGTGTCGGCGTCGGTGTCGGCGTCGGTGCCGGTCCAGGGCAGGGTGCGTCCGACCAGGACTCCCGGGTCGTAAGGAGCGAACCGCGTCCCTCCGGCGAGGCGCGCCAGCTCGGCGGTGTGCTCGCGAAGGCGGCGCAGCACCGCGAAGGTGAGCAGCAGGTCGAGGACGCAGAGCACGCCGACCAGCACGACGGCGGCGATCAGGAAAGTCATCGGACAACCTCACTTAAGGACGTCAGGCGCAGGCACATCAGTGCGGCGAGCCGGAAGTGGTGAACAGGTCCATCAGGTCGTCGAGGCGCACCACGATCAGGACGCCCACGGCGGCGGTGGCCAGCGCGAGTGCGACACCGGCCGGGTGCGCCGCGGGCCCGGTGCCGCCGACGGCGGCACCGGCCGCCAGTCCGACGCAGCCGATCGCCGTCAGAACGAGATTGCGTACCACGTGTGTCCGGCCCAGCGGGGTGACGGAAGCGCCGAAGCACCGGCACGGCGTGTGCCGCCCCCGTCGCAAGGCGACCGAGATACCGACGGTCAGGACGATGAGCAACGCCGTCGCCGCCGCGAAGCCCAAAAGCAGGGTGTACGGCAGCACGAGTGCGAGGATCACCACGGCCTCCGCCCCCAGCACGGCGTACGCCGCCACCACGGACCTCGCGCGCGGGAACATCCCGAGGGCCACGATCGAGGCCACGAACTCGTCGAGCGCCGCCCGCCCGCGCACCTTGCCCGCCAGCGCGATCACGAAGACGCCGGCCAGCAACGCCTGGCATGCGATCATCAGATAGAGCATCTTCACCGTCTCACAAGTCGTACTGTCCGGCGTGTTTCGCGGATCCCCGTGTGGTGAGGATCCGCGAAACACGCTCGGAGTCCGGACTACAAGTTTGACTCGGTCAGCACTTTCCGTGCTTCTCGCAGCCCTGCACGCAGCCGGTCGTACCGCCGACGACGTAGCAGAGCTTGGCGTATCTGGTCGTCCCGTAGCAGTAGCAGGTCTGCCAGAAGGAGGCATCAGCCTTCGCGGTCGCCTTCGGCACCAGCTTCCCGAGGAGGTGGTCGCCGAGCTTTCCCAGAACGTTCATGTGGATTCAGTCCTTCATCGAGCGATGTGGGCAGCCGAAACGCTATTTTGGGGACGTACAGCCGCCGATACAGCCGAGCTATAACCGGGCGGTGAGCAGCATCTCCAGCACCGGATCGCGCCGCATCCCGGGCATCGCGAAGAGGACCTCGGCCCTGTGGGCGTCCTCCGCCGCCGCATGCGAGTCACCCAGCGCGGCACGCGCCCTGGCGAACTGGCGAGTGGCGGCGGCCTGGCCGTAGGTGTCACCGACCTGAGCGGTCAGCTCCAGCGTCTGGGCCAGGTCGGCCACAGCCGCGGCGGGATCACCGTGCCGTAGCCAGATCTCGGACCTGCTGAGCAGCACTTCCCACTCGTCCTCCCGGTTACCGGTCTCCCGGCAGCGGCTCAGCGCGTCCTCGAACGTGGCCAGTGCCTCGCCGCGACGATCGAGCAGGCAGTAGGCACGGCCGAGCGCGGCCAGGGTGATGCTCTCCCCGTACAGGTCACGGTCCGCCCTCCGGACGGACAGGCACCGTTCGAAGCAATCGGCTGCCTCTGTCGAACGGCCGAGCTGGAGCAGGACCTCGCCCAGGTTGTGCCTGACCATGCCGGCCCGGTTCGACCCATGTGCCTCGATCAGCCGCAGCCCCGCGGTGATGTGGTCGAGGGCGTCATCGAGATCACCGGTGCGCATGCTCAGCCAGCCGAGGTTGTGCAGCGCCAGCCCTTCGGCCTCCTGGTCGCCCAGGTCGCGCCGGAGTTCGAGGGCGCGGTGCAGGCAGTGGCGAGCGGCGTCGATCCGGCCGGTGCGCCATTCCACCACCCCCAGCGTCGTCAGTGTGAACGCCTCACCGGTCGTGTCACCATGCCGCCGCGCCACCTCGATGGCGAGCCGGGCCATGGTCTCAAGCTCCCGCCAGTGACCGCACTTCGTCGCCCGAGCTCTGACCAGCGGCATCAGATCGGTGACGAAGCGAGCGACTTCGGGCTCCCCGGTCGCCGCCTGGGTGACGGCCGCGACCAGGCACGGCACCTCGGTTTCGAACCACTGCACCGCCTCCGCAGGGCTCCGGAAGGCCACGCCTGTGTCCCGTCCGTCCGGCGGGCCCGCTTTTGGCCGCAGGTGCGGTTCCACCAGGTCGCTCACCTGCCGGCACAGATCGAGGTACCAGTCCAGTGCGCGCCGGACGGCCCGTACCCGATCAGTCGGCAGATCCTCGGCCACGGCCAGCTCGGCGGCGAACAGCCTGAGGAGGTCGTGCATGCGAAATCGCCCGTCGCCGACCGGCTCCAGCAGGCGAACTTCCGTCAGCTCGTCGAGCGCCGCCTCGGCCACCTTCGGCTCGACGTCGAGCAGTGCGGCGGCGAGCTCAAGGCTGACCTCCGGTACATCGAGCACTCCGAACAGCCGGAAGGCGCGCGCCGCCGCGCTCACGCCGCTCCTCAGCGTTTCGTAGCTGATCTCAAAGCAGGATCGGATGGCCAGGTCAGCGGCCTGCAACTCGTCCAGGCGACGCTGCCGGCTCCGCAGCCGCTCGCCGAACCGCTCGAGCGACCAATCGGGGCGGGCGGCCAGACGGGCGCCGGCGATGCGCAACGCGAGTGGGTGATAGCCGCACCGGCGGGTGATGCCGGCCGCCGCCTCGGCCTCGGCGGTCACTCGCGACCGACCCGCCAGCTGCGCGAGCATCCGCACCGAGTCCGCCTCGTCGAGCACCCCGACGGCGACCTGCACGGCCTCCATGGTGGTCAGCGCCGCCCGGCTGGTGACCAGCGCCGCGCAGCCGCCGCTCGCCGGCACCAACGGCGCGACCTGGGCGGCGTCGACGGCGTTGTCAAGAACGATCAGGACTCGCCGGTCGGCCAGCAGAGACTGGTAATGGGTGGCCGCTTCCGCCGGCGCCGCGGGGATGTCGCCGTGCGGCACTCCCAGGGCCCGTAGGAAACGGCCGAGCACCTCGGCGGGCTGCAATGGCGGCAGGCCTGGACTCGATCCCTGCAGGTCGACGTAGAGCTGGCCGTCGGCGTAGCGGTCGGCCACGGCGTACGCCGCCCGCAGCGCCAGCGTCGACTTGCCGACTCCGCCGGGGCCGTGCAGCGTCAGGACCGGCGGTGCGATACCCGCCTCCGGATGGCCGCGCAGCACGGTGAGCATCCGGTCGAGTTCGGCCGACCGGCCGACGAACATCGTCGGCTCCCGCGGCAGCTGACGTGGCCGGGGGCGCCCGTCCGCGGCCGTCGGCGGTCTGGCCGGGTTCCCGCCGGTCGGTGGCCTGCTCGGCGACATCAGATCCGCGTCCCTGCGCAGGACCGCCTGGTGTAGCCGGCGCAGGTCCGGGCCGGGGTCGAGCCCGAGTTCCTCGGCCAGGGCCCGGCGAGCCATCCCGAACACGTCCAGCGCACCGACCACGTCGCCGCACCGGTACAACGCCACCATCAGCTGGCCGTACAGCCGCTCCCGCAGCGGATGTCGCCTGATCAGCTCGCGCAGTCGCCTGACCACTGTCGCGTGCCCGCCCAGCATGAGCTGGATCTCCGTGTGCTCCTCCACCGCGCTCAGATACTGGTCGCTGAGGCGGGCGACCACCTCCCGCATGGTCGGCCCCAGCGGCACGTCCTCGGCCGCCGTCCCTCGCCACAGCGCGAGAGCTCGGGCGTACGCGTCCTGCGCGGTGTCGAGGTCCCGGCGGGTCAGCGCCTGGCGACCGTGCGCGGACAGCGCCTCGAACTGGGAGAGATCGAACTCGGCAGGATCGACCCGCAGCAGGTAGCCGGCCTCCGTGGTGACCAGCTGCTCGTCGGCCGGATCATCGGCGGGGGTCACCAGCCTGCGCAACTGCATGAGGTAGGTGCGCAGGTTCGCCACCGCCGAGTGGGGTGGTCGTTCGTCCCACACCTCCGCCACCAGTGAACGGACCGGGACGACGTGCCCGGCATGTGCGAGCAGCATGGCGAGGACGGTGCGTTGTTTCGGTGCCGCGATCTGTACGGGTGAACCGTCGACCTCGATCCGCATCGGCCCAAGGAGTCGAAACCTCAAGGTCATTCCTTCCTCGCCGGCGTCGACTACAGGGCCGGTCCGCCCAACCGGCGCAGCGCGACACCGAGCACCTGGTCCGCGGGAAAGAACCCACGTTGCCGGGAGTCGACACTGCCCGCCGGGTTGTCACCGAGGACCACCATCGCCCCGGAAGGCACCTGAGCCACGCCGGCATTGGCCGCGATCCCCGCCGGCACCGGATCACCGGGCAACGCGGTGACCCGTTTGATGTTCCAGCGTCGGCCGTCCGGACCGGACGGCCCGGGCATGTATCGACCGGAAGGATCCAGCGGAGGCTCAAGCACGACGACATCGCCCCGGCCCACCTGATCGAGCCGTCGCCGCCGCACCAGGACGCGGTCACCGTCGGTCAGCGTCGGCGTCATACTCGTTCCGTCAACGGTGATCACCACATAGCTTCGGCGGGCCCAGAAAGCAGCTGCGGCCAGGAGGAGAACACCGAAGAGCAGCACACCGATGATCAACGTCACCGTACCTTTCCGCTGCCGGCCCGAGGAAGGGCCGATCCGTTCCGGGGAAACGATCTCCGTTGCGGTGGGACTTGTCAACCTACGGTTCCGGCGCGGTCCAGGTGTGGTAAAGCCGCCAGCGGTCGGCGACGGCTTGTGGCGCTCCCGGATCCGGGGCAGGGCCGAGGTCGTGGATGGTGGGGATCGCGCCCTGGCCCGACCGTCGACGTCGTCCGAACCGGGCGGGGCCGGGTCAGCGTTCGACGATCTCGTTCTTGCCGATGACGACGACGCCGCTCCTGGTCACCGCGAACCGGCTGCGGTCGTACTCGAGATCGAAGCCGATCCTGGCGCCGTCCGGGATGATCACGTTCTTGTCGATGATGGCCTTGCGGATGATGGCGCCCCGGCCCACCTTCACGTTGCCCATCAGGACCGAGTCCTCGACCTGGGAGTGGGAGTGCAGCACCACGCCGGGGGAGAGGATCGAGCGCTCCGCCAGCCCACCGGAGACGATCACGCCCGAGGAGACCAGGGAGTCGATCGCCCGGCCCACCCGGTCGCCGTCGTTGTGCACGAACTTGGCCGGGGGAAGCGGATCGTGGCCGGTGTAGATGGGCCAGCGATCGTTGTAGAGGTTGAAGACCGGATGCGCGGCGATGAGGTCCATGTGGGCCTCGTAGTAGGCGTCGAGCGTTCCGACGTCCCTCCAGTAGCCCCGGTCGCGCTCGGTGGAGCCGGGCACGATGTTGTCGGCGAAGTCGTAGACCTCCGCGCTGCCCGACTTCACCATCATCGGGATGATGTTGCCGCCCAGGTCGTGCTTGCTCGTCGGGTCGAGCGCGTCCTCCCTGAGCGCGTCGATCATCGCCTGGGTCTTGAAGACGTAGTTGCCCATCGACGCGTAGACCTGGTCGGGCGCGTCCGGCAGGCCCACCGCGTCCTTCGGCTTCTCGCGGAACGCGACGATCCGCCGCCCCGCCGGGTCCGCCTCGATGACCCCGAACTGGTCGGCGAGGGAGAGCGGCTGCCGGATCGCGGCCACGGTCACGTCGGCCCCGGTCTCGATGTGCTGCTCCACCATCTGCCGCGGGTCCATGCGGTAGATGTGGTCGGCGCCGAACACGATGACGTGGTCCGGCATCTCGTCGTAGATCAGGTTGAGGTTCTGGAACAGCGCGTCGGCGGAGCCGGAGAACCAGCGTGGCCCGAGACGCTGCTGGGCGGGGACCGGGGTGACGTAGTTGCCGAGCATCGCCGACAGGCGCCAGGTTCGGGAGATATGCCGGTCGAGACTGTGGTTCTTGTACTGCGTCAGCACGACGATCTGAAGGTAGTGACCGTTGGCCAGGTTGGACAGCACGAAGTCGACGAGCCTGTATATCCCCCCGAAAGGCACCGCGGGCTTCGCTCGATCAGCTGTCAGAGGCATGAGCCTCTTACCTTCTCCGCCGGCGAGCACGATCGCGAGGACTCTCATATGTGGACCTTAACCTGATGAACAGGGATGAAAACACTAGGCTAATCGTATGCGAGTGGATCTGCTGACCCGTGAATATCCCCCCGACGTGTACGGAGGTGCGGGAGTCCACGTTGAGTACCTCGCCCGGGAGCTGCGCAGGCTCGCCGACACCCGGGTCCGTTGCTTCGGAGCGTCACGGCAGGAGGAGGGCGTCGCGGCCTACCGGGTGCCCGGCGGCCTGGAGGCGGCCAACGCCGCGCTCCAGGTGCTCGGTGTCGACCTGGAGATGGCCGCCGGATGCGAGGGCGCGGACCTGGTCCACAGCCACACCTGGTACGCCAATTTCGCCGGCCACGTGGCCAAGATGCTGTACGGAACGCCCCACGTGGTGACCACGCACAGCCTGGAGCCGCTGCGGCCGTGGAAGGCCGAGCAACTGGGCGGCGGTTACACGCTGTCGTCGTGGGCCGAGCGCGGCGCGCTGGCAGGCGCCGACGCGATCATCGCGGTCTCGGAGGGGATGCGCCGCGATGTGCTGGCGAGTTACCCCGAGATCCCGCCGGAGAGGGTCACGGTGATCCACAACGGGATCGACACCGGGGAGTACGCCCCCGACCGCGGCACCGACGCCCTGGTCCGGCACGGCATCGACCCGAGCCGGCCGTACATCGTCTTCGTCGGGCGCATCACCCGGCAGAAGGGCCTCGTCCACCTGCTCCACGCGGCCCGTGACTTCAACTCCGACGCTCAGCTGGTGCTGTGCGCGGGCGCGCCCGACACCCCGGAGATCGCCGCCGAGGTGACCGAACTGGTGCGCGGGCTCGATCGTGAGGGCGTCGTCTGGATCTCGGAGATGCTGCCCCGCCCCGAGGTGATTCAGATTCTCACCCACGCGACGGTGTTCGTCTGCCCCTCGGTCTACGAGCCGATGGGCATCGTCAACCTGGAGGCCATGGCCTGCGAGACCGCGGTCGTGGCCACCGCCACCGGTGGCATCCCCGAGGTGGTGGCCGACGGCTCCACCGGCCTGCTGGTCCCGATCGACCAGGCGGCCGACGGCACCCCGCACGACCCCGGCGTCTTCGCCGCCGACCTCGCCGAGCGGGTCAACCGGCTGCTGGCCGACCCGGCCCTCGCGGCCCGGATGGGCGAGGCAGGGCGCCTCCGCGCGGTGGAGCACTTCTCCTGGGAGCGCATCGCCGAGCGGACCATGGAGCTCTACCGGCAGGTCGCGGACGGCCGGACGACGGCTTCCGCCGGGAGATGAGGGATTCCTCAGGCGGCGATGAAGTGCAGGATCACGTTGTGCACGTGGTGCGCCTTGTTGTCGCCCCGGAACTCCACCTCGTAGGTGTGGGTGCCCACGTGGATGGCGATGGCACCGGAGGAGAAGAAGGAGCCGGCGAGCGACTTGTTGCTCACCACGCTCACCGCTGAGACCCTGGAGTAGGGAATGCTGGTGATGGCGATCCTCTTGCCGACGAACGACTTGTCCTGCACGATCACACGCTTGTCGGTGAGCCCCAGGAAGCCGGTGCCCGTGCCGATGGCGTCGTAGACCGCGATGATCTGCTCGCCGGGCATGAGACCGCTCGCGATCTGCTGGTACTGCTCCTTGCGGTCGTACACAACCTCCGCCATGACGCTCGCAATCTCTCGGGGGATCTGTGTTCCTGTGAAACGAACGTCCGGGGAACGAGGTTCCTGGGCGAGTAAGGTCGGGCCGTGAACTTTCAGATGAGGATCACCGATCGTCATGGTGGCGTCAGCGCCGAGCCGTACAGCAGCCGCAACCTCGGAGGGCTGTGCGGTGACGAACCGGGCGCGGTCGCGGCGAACAGGGCTAGGACGGCCGCCGAGTTCGGCCTGGAACGGGTCGTGTTCATGCGGCAGGTTCACAGCGCCGACGTCCGTTACGTCAGCGAGCCGTTCGGTGACGACCCGCCGCCGCTGGACGGGATCTGCACCGACGTGCCGGGTCTCGGCCTGGCCGCGCTCTGCGCCGACTGCGCGCCCGTCCTGCTGGCCGAGCCACGGGCGGGCCTGGTAGGGGCCGCGCACTCAGGAAGGGTCGGCACCGTGTCCGGTGTGGTCACGGCCCTGGTCGAGGAGATGGCCAAGCGCGGTGCGGACCCGGCGAGGATGACCGCCCTGATCGGCCCGATGGCCTGCGGCACCTGCTACGAGGTTCCGGCCGAGCTACGCGAGGAGGTCGCGGTGCACCTCCCCGAGGCGTGGTCGATCACCTCCAGGGACACTCCGGCACTGGACCTGCGGGCCGCGATCACCTCGCAGCTCGGCAGGGCGGGTGTCGGAGAGATCATCCACGACACCCGCTGCACCATCGAGACCGCCGACCTGTTCTCGCACCGCAGGGAGGGCACGACCGGCAGGTTCGCGGGTTACGTCTGGCTGGAGCCCTGACCCGGTTCTCACCCCGGTCCCACCTCACAGGGCGATGCGCTCCGGCGCGACCGAACGTGGTGGAACCCGGCCGGTCGCCGTAACGCCGGTCATGCGGTGACGCGTTCCAGCACGACCACCGGAATCTCCCGGCCGGTCTTCGTCTGGTACTCGTCGTAGGCGGGCCAGGCCGCCGTCATGATCTGCCAGAGTTCGGGCTTCTCCTCCGGGGCGGCGGTGCGCGCCCTGGCCGTGAAGCGGTCGCCCAGCACCTGGACCCCGACCTCGGGGTCGGCCTGGAGATTGAGGTACCACAGCGGAGGGTTGTCGGCACCGCCCTTGGAGGCCACCACGAGGAAGTCGTCGCCGTGGCGCTGGTAGATGAGCGGGGTGTCGTGCCGTTCGCCGCTCCTGCGACCGGTGGTGGTGAGGATCAGGGTGGTGGTGCCCTGCCACTCGTGTCCTTCTGCACCATCGGTCGCCTGGTACCGCGCAACGTGTTCTTTTCCGTACAGCATGATCTGTCCCCTCTGACAACTTACGCAGGTCATTACCCGTCAGAGGGGATCCGTCACCTCGGGTCACTCAGTCCGCCGACAGGATGCTTCCGTAGGCGCGGGCGGCCAGATCCGCGATCAGGTCGTGGGAGCCGAGGAGGTCGGCGCACTCGGCCCCGATCTCCTCGGCCGCCGCGCTCGCGAGCCCCGGGGCCGCCTCGGGACCCAGGACGCACGGGGACAGGGCGATCCGCTGGGCGCCGATGCCGCGGAGCCGCCCGGCGGCGTCGGCTACGGCGGGTGCGCTGTCCAGCGAGGCGACCAGGACGGGCAGCGTCAGCCGAGAGGCCAGCAGCACGGCCGTCGGCTGTGCCTCCGCCGCCGCGTTCTCTCCGCCGACGGTGGCGAGGATGACCGCGTCGACCGGGGTGTCGACCGGATTGGAGACGTTGAGCAGCCGCATCCGGTCGGCCCGGGCCAGGCTCTTCTCCGACAGCCGGATGTGCAGTGCCTCGGCGAGCAGCGGGTGCGGCCCCAGCGGGTCGGTGACCGTCACCGGCACGCCGCTGGCCGCGACAGCCATGGAGATCAGCCGGTCCGCGACCGGGTGCGGGCCGGTCAGCAGCGGTACCACGATGGCGGCTGTGGCGTCCTCGGGCCGTTCCCTGGCCGCTGACTCCAGTTCGGAGGTCAGCTCCTTGGCGTCCTCGCCGAGCCCGGCCAGTCTGACCTGGATCTGCGGGTTGTCCACCCGGATGAGGGCCGCGAGCTCCGCGGCGGTGCCGGAGGCGTCGCCGAGCGTGGCCAGCACCAGTGCCGGCGCCTCGGGCGGGAGCTGGGAAGGCACGGGCCTGCGGTGCCTGCCGGAGGGCCGTACCGGGCGCCCTCGTACGGGGAGGATGGGACTCTCACTCACATGCGCGGACTCTAGGGCCATTTGACTCTTCCCGTGACCGGAAACGGCGGCATTTCCGTCACAACATTCTGAAAGGTGGGGTGCGCGGGATCATCGGTGTCTTCCTTCGGTGCGCGGCCGGGGGATCCTCCGAGGTCAGACATCGCGGTGGCCTTCCCATTCGTCCTCCAGGGCCGAGTGCACGATGGAGTCGCGCCAGGCTCCGCGGGCTCGGACGTGGTGCCTGATCCTGCCCTCCTCGACCATTCCGGCGACCAGCATCGCCAGCTGGGCGGCGGTGTTGGCCGGGGAGCGGGCACCCCAGATGCGGTGCAGGCGCAGGTCGCGGAAGCCGAACGCGAGGATCAGCCGGATCAGGTCGGTGCCGATGCCCCGGCCCCAGTGGTCGGGGCGGAGCCCGAGGCCGATCTCCGCGCTGTGCGGGTGGTCGGCCTCGATGTGCAGCCTGGCGACGCCGAAGGCCTCGCAGCCGTCGAGGTCGGTCACCGCCAGTACGTAGAGACGCCGGGGCTCGGTCTCCGAGGACTTCATCGCCTCGATGATCGACTCTTCGACCTCCTCGCGGGTGCGGGGGTCGAACGGCAGGTGCTCGGTGGCAGTGGGGTCGCCGTATACCGCGTGCAGGGCGTCCACGTCCGCGATGGTGACTTCCCTCAACCGGAGTCTCTTGCCCGAGATCTCAACGTGGCGCATGCGCAGACGCTAACCTCTCGGGAGTTCCAGGACCAGAGATCATTCCAATAAGCGGACATACCATCATTTAATGATCTTATATGCGCCGCTTCGCGCCTGCCCAGGCCCAGGAAGCCATGTGGCTCCGGCGTCGGCCTGCGCCGCCTTCGCCTCGGCCTCGGCGGTCCCCGCGGAGATCTGCCTGGGCGACGCCGAGGAGCTGCTGATACGGGCGTATATCCGCGGACCGTAATCACGGAGTAATGCGGCAGAATGGGCGAATGATTCCTTCGAATCTGCATGTGCTCGTGGTCACCGGCCCAGGCCTGGTCGCGGACCTCCGCCTGCTCACCGAGGTGGCCGACCGTGAGTTCGCGGCCCTCGGGGTCGGCGGGACGGTGTCGATGACCTCCGACCTGCCGGGCTTCCGGGCGGCGCTGGAGTCTCCCGGCGCCCTGGTCGTCATGCCGGGTCCGGATCCGGGGGCCCGCGGCCTGTTCGCCGAGTATCCCGAGGCGGTCTGGCTCGACCTGACGAAGTCCGAGGCCCCGCTCCCCGGGGCGGCGGACGGCGCGTCGGGCACCCACCTGCGCGGGCGGGGAATCTGGGGGCTGACCTGGGCGATCAGGCACGCCGTACACCGGCTGCGCCGACCGGCGCACCGGGTCGCCTATGGTGATCACCCCGACCAGTGGGCGGAGATACGGCCGCCGTACGGGACCCCGGGGCAGGCGCCCTCGCCCGAGGCCGACGGACAGACGCCCGTCGCGGTGCTGCTGCACGGCGGTTTCTGGCGCTCGATCTGGGGCGCGGACCTGATGGACGCGCTCGCCATCGACCTCGCCGAGCGCGGGTTCGCCGCCTGGAATCTCGAATACCGCCGCCCCGACCTGCACGGCTGGGACGCGACCACCTCGGACGTCGCCCGGGGCATCGCTCTCGCGGCACAGGGCGCCCACGGCCCGCTCGTGGTGATCGGCCACTCCGCGGGCGGGCAACTCGCCCTCCGCGCCGCCGCCGACGACCATCGGATCTCCCTGGCGGTCTCCCTGGCGGGGGTGCTCGACCTGGCCGAGGGGGACCGCAGGCAGATGAGTTCCGGCGCGGTCGCCGCGGCGCTCGGCGGATCCGCCGCCGAGGTGCCCGAGACCTACCTGCGGTCGGGGCCGCTGGAGCGACTCCCGCTGGGAGTGCCCCAGCTCATCGTGCAGGGGGGTGGGGACGACCTGGACCTGGTCGACTTCAGCCGTCGCTACGCGCGAGCCGCTCAGGAGTCAGGCGATCAGGTGATATATCTCGAAATGTCGGGTGATCATTTCGATGTCATCGACCCCGCGTCGCCGATCTGGCGGGCCACCGCCGGGGCGATCGCCGAGCACGGCAAGGTCACCTGACGCGGCGGTGGGTCTCAGCCGGACGACAGGGGGCGCCAGGGGACGGGGCTGGACAGCACCATCATGCTCGACGGGTGACCGTACGGAGCGAGCCGGTCGATCATCTCCTCGAATGTCGTCATCGAGGAGGTGACGACCCGCAGCAGGCAGCAGGCGTCACCGGTCACCCGGTGCACCTCAAGGATCTCCGGCCAGGCCAGTGCCTGCTCGTCGCGGAGCACGCAGCGGGGGCCGTAACACGACATCCTGATCAGGGCGGCCACCCCGCGCCCGGCCCGTGACGGGTCGACCCGGGCGTGGTAACCGGTGATCACCCCGGTCTCCTCCAGCCGCCGTACCCGCTCCGCCACCGCCGGGGCGGACAGGTGCACCCGCCGGGAGAGCTCGCTGTAGGACAGCCGCGCGTCCTGCTGCAACTCGGCCAGCAGTGCCCAGTCCATCGCGTCCACGATCACGCTCCGTCATGCCGTAAGTTGATCTGCCTGATGCCTTCCGTTCCGAAGGCACAACCCAATAATCACCTTTCCTGCATTATTTTCGTACAGACCGATACGGAGCACTATGGGGGTGTACAGGCGTAGGAGGAGCGATGACCGCTATCAAGCAGCTCACGGAGCAGGACCGCAAGGCGCGCGCGGAGGCCAACGACGGGCTGCCGACCCTGGGCTTCGAAGCCGGCACGCCCTACGACGAATACGTGGGCACCGCCGCCCTTCATGATCTTCAACACACCGTCACCGACGCCCCGGAGGAACTGGCGTTCCTGGTCACCACACAGGTGATGGAGCTCTACTTCGGACTGCTCCGCTCGGAGTGGCGTCTGGCCCAGCGGCAGCTCGACGAGGACGACGTCAACGCCGCGACGTGGACGATCAGGCGCACGGTACGGCACTTCGAGGCGCTCAACGCCGCCTGGGCCGCGCTGAGCTGGCTGACCCCGGCGCAGTTCAACACCTTCCGCGACGCCCTCGGCGAGGGATCGGGTTTCCAGTCCGCGCTCTACCGCCATGTGGATTTCCTGCTCGGCAACAAGTCCGAGGCGCTCATCAGGCCGCACCGCCGCAATCCCGAGGCGCACCGGGAGCTGGTGGAGGCGCTGCACCGGCCGAGCCTCTACGACTCGGTGCTCGCCATGCTCGCCCGCGCGGGCCACGCGATCCCCACCTCGGTGCTCGAACGCGACCTCGCCGCGGAGTACGAGCCAAGCGCCGAGGTCGAGGCGGTCTGGGCCGAGGTCTACGCCGGGCCGCTCGCCCCGCTGGCCGAGACGCTGACCGACCTGGCCGAGCAGTTCTCCGACTGGCGCTACCGGCACCTGATGGCGGTGCGCCGCTCGATGGGCGCCAAGCCCGGCTCCGGCGGATCCAGCGGCCTGAGCTGGCTGGAGCGGAGCATGCGGCGGGAGGTCTTCCCCGAACTCTGGACGGCCCGCACCCTGATGTGAGTGCGTCCGACCAGAGCCGGTCGAGACGGTCAGGTTCGCCGCCAGGGCGAGTAACGCCGCGGACCCATGATCCTTTTAGCATTCATGATCGGCAGCGTGGCACGGAACACTTGTCGGTTACTTAAGAATGACTAGGCCACACCGGCACGGTGCGGAGAGCGTCGCCCACGTGCTTGCCGAACCGGCCGCCGGTGACCGCGGACGGTCGGCCCGGCGGGAGCGCCGAGGGGGAAACGACAGGGGGGCCGCCGGTTCTTGGTGCCCGCTTGGAGATTGTTTGATCTCGCCCAGGTTCGCGGCCCGAACCCGCTCCCGCCCGGTGCGGCGCCGTCAGCCGGTCTGGCAGGCCGGGCACCAGAAGAGGTTGCGCCCGGCGAGCACCTGCGTGCGCACCTCGGTGCCGCAGAGGAAGCAGGGCATGCCGGAACGCCGGTAGACGTAGACCTCGCCACCGTGGTCGTCGACGCGGGGCGGACGGCCCATCGCCTCCGGAGTGTGCTCGGGCCTGACCGTGTCGATGCGGCCCACCCGGACACCGTCGGCCATCAGCAGCACCAGATCCGCCCAGATCGCCTCCCACTGCTCGTGGGTGAGGTCGCGGCCGGGCCGTGACGGGTCGACGCCCTGCCGGAACAGTGCCTCGGCCCGGTAGATGTTCCCCACGCCCGCGACGACCGACTGGTCCATCAGCAGGACCCCCACGGAGGTGCGGCTGCGGCCGATCCGCCGCCAGGCCGATTCGGGATCGGCGTCCGCGCGCAGCGGGTCGGGTCCGAGTCTGGCGTGCAGCGCGGCCTTTCCCGCCGGGTCGAGCAGTTCGCAGGTGTTGGGGCCACGCAGGTCCGCGTACTCGCCGGTATTGCTCAGGCGTAGCCGCACCATCCCGGTCGGCGCGGGCACGGGAACCGGGCCGAAGGCGTACTTGCCGTAGATGCCCAGGTGGATGTGGAGCCACCGCTCGTCGTCGAAGCCGAGTAGCAGGTGCTTGCCGTGGGCGTCGGCCTCGGTGAGCACCCGCCCGTCGATCCGCAGCGCCCCGGCGGCGAACCGCCCCTGGGGGCTTTCCGCGCGGACCTCGCGGCCGCCGAACGCCCGCCGATGCTCTTCGGCCAGTCGATGAATGGTGTGTCCTTCAGGCATGGTCCCGAAATCATACGGCCCCCCGGTGATGGTCAGGGCGGCGTGGTCACCGGCTCGGGGTGGTGCTCACGCCGTCGCCTGAGCAGGGTGTGGGCCGAGGCGACGAGGGCGGCCCCGGCCGCGTAGGCCACCAGGTCGGCCGCGCCGAACGTGCTGCCGAGCACCAGCCTGGCCACCACGCTCACCTCGGAGAGCGCGGCCGGCACGGGTGTCAGCTGGGCGAGCTCGACCGCCCAGCTGAACGCCAGCGCGCCGAGCGCGGCCCGCGCCGGCGTGATCCGGGGCCACACCAGCACGATCAGCGCGTACACCAGCACGGTGTAGAGGGCGTCGCCCGCGTACTTGCCGAACCAGCCGCCGGTGACCGCGCGGACGGTCAGCCCGGCGGCGATGGTCAGGGCCGCGGCGAGCGCGGCGAGCAGACGGGTGCGCTGGGCGGGAGGCATCCACCCACGATAGCGATCGCGTCCCCGGCCGCGCCGGACACCGTTCGGAGGGGAGCGGGGCTCAGGGCAGTCGCCACACCGCGGGCAGACCCTTGCCCGCGCCGTCCTTGGAGTAGTCGTGCGTGACCTCGAGCAGTTCGGCCATCCGGGCCTGCCAGGTGATGTTCACCGGCAGGGCGGCCAGCGACGAGAGCAGCGCCTCGTAGTCGTCGCACTCGATCACGTGGAACAGGTCCTGGCCGCTGCGCCAGATCGTCCACTCGTGCGCGCCGCCCCGCTTGATGGCCTCGACCAGTTCGGCGGGCACCTCCCGGTGCGCCTGGTCGTACTCGGACTCCCTGCCAGGCTTGACCCGGGTGTGCAGCGCGACGCGCATGTTGTACCTCCACGAAGTTGTAGACCGTTATAGCAGTGGTCCGATGTATGGGGGTCAGGGAAGGGATGGCAGGCGGCGGTCGTGCAGCCAGCCCGCGAACAGCCTGTCCAGCGGTCGCACCGTGCGGCGCGTGGCCAGCGCGGTGAACGCCTCGGTGGTGACGCTCCCGTGGCGGTGCCCGGCCGTCCACTCCCGCAGCAGCGCGAAGAAGGGATCGTCGCCGATGGTGCGCCGGAGCGCGTGCAGGGTGAGCGCGCCGCGCCGGTAGACGCGGTCGTCGAACAGGCGACGGGGACCGGGGTCGGCCAGGACGAAGTCCTGGGGGAGGTCGGAGAGCAAACGGTGCCAGTGGCGCGCGTGGTCATCGGATGACAGGCCGCCGGAGTTCTCCGACCAGATCCACTCCGCGTAAGAGGCGAACCCCTCGTGCAGCCAGATGTCGCGCCAGTCGGTCACCGTCAGGCTGTTGCCGAACCACTGGTGGGCCAGCTCGTGGGCGACCAGCCGCTCCTCGCCCCGTCTGCCGTCCACGTGGTTCACCCCGAAGATCGACATGCCCTGTGCCTCGACCGGGATCTCCAGCTCGTCGTTCACGACCACCACGGTGTAGGAGCCGAACGGGTAAGGGCCGAACCGCTCGCGGAAGACCTCCATCATCCGGCCCTGACGCTCGAAGTCGTGGCGCACCCGCGAGGCGTGCCCGGCGGGGAAGACCAGCTCCATCCCCGGGCCCAGCTCGGCCCGCTGGTAGCGGCCGATCTGCACGCTCGCCAGGTAGGAGGCCATCGGCTCGATCTGCTCGTACACCCATGTGGTCGTCGAGGCCGCCCGCCGCCGCGCGACCAGCTCCCCGTTGGCGATCACCTGGTACGCGGAGGCGGTGGTGACCGAGATCCGGTAGGTGGCCTTGTCATCGGGCCGGTCGTTGCACGGGAACCACGACGGAGCCCCGATCGGCTGGCTGGCCACGATGACGCCGTCGGTGAGCTGTTCCCAGCCGAGCCCGCCCCAGTGGCTGGTCACCGGCTGGGGACTGCCCGCGTAGTGGACCTCGACGGTGAAGGGGCCGGGTCGCAGCCCGACCGGCGACAGGTGGAGCTTGCCTCCGCGATGGGTGAAGCGCACCCGCGCGCCGTCGACCAGCACCCCGTTCACACGCAGGGCACCCAGATCGAGGGAGAGCCGGGTGAGCTGCCGCAGCGCCACGGCGGAGATCCGGGCGACGCCACCCAGGCGGTTCGGGCCCACCCGGTAGTCGAGGGTCAGGTCGTAGTGCTCCACCCGGTAGCTGTCGTCGCCGTGCGTGGGGAAGTACAACTTGGGGGTAAAGGGCGTGCTCAGAACCACACCGGCTTCCTCTGTTCCACTCTCTTCGTGCGTTATCCCCGCCGGGCCCATGCCGCGATCGGGTTGCCGAACCAGCGGGTCCCGGCGGGCACGGACTCACCGCGCATCACCAGGGAGGCCGGTCCAACCGTGGTGTTCTCCCCGATCGCCGCCGCGGGCAGGATCACCCCGTGGGGCCCGAGTGTCGATCCGTCCCGCATGACGACAGTATCGATGCTCATCACGCGGTCGTGGAACAGATGAGTCTGCAACACGCATCCCCGGTTCACCGACACCCCGTCGCCCAGGCTGACCAGGTCGACCTCGGGCAGCCAGTACGTCTCGCACCACACGCCCCGGCCCACGCGCGCGCCCAGGGAGCGCAGCCACACATTCAGCGGGGCCGTCCCCAGCCAGCGCTGGGCGAACCAGGGCGCGGCCAGTACCTCCACGAAGGTGTCGGCCAGTTCGTTGCGCCACACGAACGAGCTCCACAGTGGCCGGTCGCCCACTGCGATCCGGCCCACCAGCGCCCACTTGGCCACGGTGGCGACCGCCGCGGCGAGCACCCCGCCGCTCAGCACCACCACGCCCGACAGGACGATCGCCGCCGCGAAGCCGTACGCCCTGGCCAGCCACTCCAGGGCCGCCGCCACGAGCACGGCCACGGCGACGGTGCACATCACCGGGACGACGCGGCACACCTCGACCGCGGCGCGGGCGACCTTCAGTCTCGGCGGCGGATCGTAGGTGCGGCTCCGGTCGATCTCCTCGGTGGCCCTGCGCAGCTCCACCGGTGGCATGCCCAGGTAGGACGAGCCCGCCTTGGCCTTCTTCGGCGCCGCCGACAGCACCGCGACCAGGCCGTCCTTGGGCACCTTGCGCCCCGGCGCGGTCATCCCCGAGTTGCCGAGGAACGCGCGTTTGCCGATTCGCACATGGTCGACCCGCAGCCGGCCGCCCTCCAGCTCGTACGGCGCCACCATCGTGTCGTCGGCGAGGAAGGCGCCGTCCCCGACGGAGGTCATCGACGGCAGCGCCAGCACCGTCGACAGCTCCACGTCCCGGCCGACCTTCATCCCCAGGGCGCGCAGCCAGGCGGGGGTGGCCATGCTCGCGTACAGCGGGAACAGCCAGACCCGCGCCATCGACATCAGCAGGCCCGTCGCCCACGCCTGCCAGGCCTGGCGGCTGTGCACCGGGTGCTGCCCGGCGTGCAGGCCGGCCGAGAGCAGCCGCACCGAGGCAACGGTCAGCAGGACGAGGGTGGCCGTGGAGACGACGGTGGCCGTGGGCACCCCGGAAAGGACGGAGGTCAGGGAGGGGGCGCCGCCGCGCAGCAACACGGCGAGGCCGGGCAGCATGGCGATCACCGGGAAGAGGCCCAGGACCGGCGCGGACAGCCCGTAGACCGCGACCCAGCGCCACGAGCGCGGCGGACGGTCGGCCGACGGCTGGCGGGCCTTGCCCATCCGGCTCGCGGGCACGCCCGCCCAGCGCTCCCCGGATGGCACCGAACCTGCCACCGCCGAGCCGGGCGCGACCTGGGCGTTCTTGCCGATCTTCGCACCGGGGAACAGGGTGGTGCGGGCGCCGACCGTGGCGGAGGCGCCGATCTTGATCTCGCCGACACGTACCCGGTCGCCGTCGATCCAGTAGCCGCTCAGGTCGACCTCGGGTTCGACCGCCGCGTACTTGCCCAGCTTGAGCATCCCGGTTATCGGCGGCATCGAGTGCAGGTCCGCGTCATCGCCGACCTGGGCGCCGAGCGCCCGCGCGTAGTGGGTGAGCCACGGGGCGCTGGACACCTCGCCCACGCCGAGCCGCTCGGCGAGCCGCTCGGCGAACCAGAGCCGCAGATGCGTGCCGCCGCCTCGGGGGTAGGTGCCGGGTTTCAGCCCGCGCAGCAGCAGCCGGGCGCCGCCCGCGGCCAGCGCGATCCGCCCGGCGGGGTTGACGAACAGCAGCGCGCCCGCGAGCACCCACCACCACGAGACGGCCGGGGCCCAGGGTAGGCCCACCAGGTTGTTCAGCGCGGCCAGCGCCACCACCCAGCGCAGCGCGCCGGCGGTGAGCAGCGGGATGGTGAGCACCGTCTGTGCGATCGCGGCACGGCGCGGCACCGGCGTGACGATCCGGTCGGTGGTCACGATCTCCGGCGCGTCGAGTGCCGACAGGTGCCCGGCGAGCCGGGACAGCGTCGGGTTGTCGTAGACGTCGCCGACGGTGACCGCGGGGTAGCGGGTCCGCAGCGCCGAGACCAGCCTGGCCGCCGCGAGGCTGGTGCCGCCCTCGGCGAAGAAGTCGCCCTCGACGCCGCCGAGGATGTCCAGCCAGCACTCGGCCACCCACGGGTCGACGTCCGGCATCCCGGTAGGGGCCGGGCCGGACTTCTTGGGCGGCGGCCAGGGCAGGGCATCCCTGTCGATCTTCCCGGAGGTGCGCGTCGGCAGGTCGTCCACCAGAGCGATCCGGGGGAGCAGCGCGGCGGGCAGGGTGTGGCGGAGGCGGTCCCTGGCGTCCTGCTGGTCGAACTCCTCGCCGGGCACGACGTAGCCGACGAGCAGCTGGTGCCCGCCACCGGTCGTGCGGACCGCCGCGGCCGCCCCGGCGACCCCGGGCAGCGCCCGCAGGGCCGCGTCGACCTCGCCCAGCTCGATTCTGCGGCCGCCGAGCTTGATCTGCTCGTCCGCCCGCCCGACGAAGAGCAGTCCCTGCGGCTCGGCCCGTACCAGGTCGCCGCTGCGGTAGGCGCGCTCCCAGCCGAGCGATCCGAGCGGGGCGTACTTCTCGGCGTCCTTGGCCGGGTCCAGGTATCTGGCGAGCCCGACCCCGCCGATGACCAGTTCCCCGGTCTCGCCCATGGCCACCGGCTCACCGTCCTTGCCGACGACGGCCAGATCCCAGCCCGCCAGCGGCAGCCCGATCCGCACCGGCCCCTCCCCGGTCAGCGGCGCCGCGCACGCCACCACCGTCGCCTCGGTCGGGCCGTAGGTGTTCCACACCTCGCGCCCCGGCACGGCCAGCCGCTCGGCGAGTTCCGGCGGGCACGCCTCACCGCCGAAGATCAGCAGCCGTACGTCGTCGAGCGTCTCGACCGGCCAGAGCGCGGCCAGGGTCGGTACTGTCGACACGACCGTGATGCCCATGTCGACCAGCCACGGTCCCAGGTCCATGCCGGCGCGCACCAGCGCCCGCGGTGCCGCCACCAGGCAGCCGCCGTGCCGCCAGGCCAGCCACATCTCCTCGCAGGAGGCGTCGAACGCGACCGAGAGCCCCGCCAGCACCCGGTCACCGGGCCCGATGGGCTCCCCGGCCAGGAACAGCCGCGCCTCGGCGTCGACGAACGCTGCCGCGTTGCGATGGGTCACCGCCACGCCCTTGGGCTTTCCCGTGGACCCCGAGGTGAAGATGATCCACGCGTCGTCCTCGGGGCCGGGCCGCCCACCGTCGCCGTGAGACGGGACGGCCGGGCTGTGCGTCGGGTCGTGTGCCGGACCGCCGTCGAGAGGGGGGACGCCGGGGTCGCCGTAGGAGATGATCTTCCCGCCGTCGACGATGACGGAGCGGACTTCCGCCTCGCCGAAGACCAGCTCGGCCCGCTCGTCGGGGTCGTCGGCGTCGACCGGTACGTAGGCGGCGCCCACGGTGAGCACGGCGACGATCGCGACGTACAGACCGACGGTGCCCGAGGGGATCCGCACCCCGACCCGGTCGCCGCGCCCGACCCCGGCGGCCCGCAGCTCCAGGGCCATCCGCCCGGCCTCGGCCCGTAGGCCGGTGTAGTCGAGACGGGTCCGCCCGTCGTCCAGCGCGGCCGCGTGGGGGTGGCGCCGCGTGGTCTGGTCGAGGATGTCCAGCAGCGTCCTGGCCTGCGGCGCGGTCCCTCCCGGCAGGAGCGCCCGCGCTGGCACGTCGGTATCGGCTGGTAACGGACTCACGGTCTTCCCCCATGTGGTGTGAGGCCCTTCCGGCCGCGGAACAGCCTATGCGCACGGGGTTAACGCATTTCGGGTGCCTGGTTGTACGTCGTGTGAACCCCGCCTTTCCGATCACATTCCGGCTGGTCGGCCGCTCGGAGGAGGCCTCGCTCGAAGCGGGGTGCGCACCGTGTCCATCCGGTGCGGGACCGTGAGTTGGTGACGTTGGCCAGGGATCCGCGTCGTGCCTGTTGACGTCCTGCTGGCAGAGCTTAAACTCAACGCATAGTGAATTTTCTGTGGCGAACGGTGGCCGCGCTGTCGGCGGTGCTGTCGATGGCGCTGTCGTCGGCCGGTCGTGACACGGGAGTGTGACGCTGTGCGCAGGACACCCGCGGCCCTCGGAAGCACGATCTTCTTCGCGCTGGCGCCGGGCACCGTGGCCGGGTTCGTGCCCTGGTGGATCACCCGGTGGGAGACGGCGGACCCGATGCCGGCGGCGCCGTCCTGGGGCACGGTCTCGCTACGCCTCATCGGCGCGTCATTCGTCGTCGCCGGGGTCGTGGTGCTGGTCAGGGCATTCGTCCGGTTCGTAGTGGAGGGGCTGGGCACTCCCGCCCCGGTCGCACCGCCCGAGCGCCTGGTCATCGGAGGTCTGTACAGATACGTCAGGAATCCGATGTACGTGGCCGTCCTCGCGACGATCGGCGGGCAGGCGCTGCTCCTGGGCCGGCCCGTCCTGCTGCTGTACGGCGCCGTCACGGCCGCGGCCGTCGTCGCGTTCGTCCACTGGTACGAGGAGCCGAGTCTGCGCCGCAGGTTCGGCGCCGATTACGAGAGGTACCACGCGGCCGTGCCCGGCTGGTGGCCCCGTACGCGCGCCTACCACCCCTGACCTCCGGTCCGGCGGGAGGCGGAGCCGCCGTCACGGGCAGGGCAGCCACCCTCTGGTGGCCGCGAGGTAGCCGGCCTGGAAACGGCTGCGTGCTTCGAGCCGCTCCATCAGGTCGGCGGTGACACGACGCAGGGTGCGTACCGAGACGTCGAGCCTGCGGGCCACCGCCTCGTCGGTGAGTCCCGCGGAGAGCAGGCGGAGCACCTCGCGCTCCTGATGGCTGAGGCCCTTCTCGTCGCGTCTGCGCTCCTCACCGAGGGGGGTGGCGGCACCCCAGGTCTGCTCGAACAGCGCGACCAGGGCGGTGACGACGCCCGCGCCACGGAGCAGGACCGCGCCGACGCTGCTGTCCTCGGGATCCGTCGGCAGCAGGGCCACCCGGCGGTCGAAGACGAGCATGCGGAGCGGAAGACCGGGAGTGGTGCGCACCTGGCCGCCGCGGTCGGTGAGCCAGGCCGCGTACGCGCTGGTCGGCTGGTCGTTGCGGATGCTGTCGGTGTAGACGACGCGGATCGCCGCACCCCGGTCGAGCAGCGCCTCGTCCAGGGGACGGCTCGCCGCGATGTTGTCCGGCGTCTGGGCGCTCTTCGGCTCGAACCCGAGCAACTCCTGCCGGCACTCGGCGACCTGCTCCTCGATCCTGGTGCGGATCGTGTCGATGCCGACGAGTGACTCGGAGTCCCCGCCGGAGCGCGCCGGGTTCTGGTCGGCGTAGGCCGCGATCATCTGGGCGACGGCCATCCGGCTCCGCTCGATCTCCTGCTGCTTGGCCAGCAGCGCGGCCTCCTCGCGGGCCAGCAGCGCGGCCAGCCCCACCTCCGGCCGGACCAGGCGCAGCACGTCCGGCTCCTCCCAGGAGGGGCGCAGGAGCGACAGCTTGGCCAGCTCGTCCAGCGTGTTGCGGATTCGATGGACCGGCCAGCCCAGCTCAAGGCTCAGTTCCATCACGCCGTAGGAGGGATTCTCCAGGATGGTTCGGTAGACGGTTTCCTCGGCGGACCCGATGCCAAGCAGCATGAGCACGACTCCTCCACGGTTCGAGCATGACCAAGACCCGATCTGCGGGCAGGGCCCACGATGGTCTCAGCCTGAAACTAGCCAGGCGCAGTGACGACGGGGTTATGCGCTCGCCCCCCGGGGGGGCCGGAACGGCGGGTGGCGGGGGCAGGGGAGCCGCTCCCGGGCCGGCCCGCGGCACGCTGGCATGACCCTGCCACGTTAGGGACCTGCCAGGGGAAATACCTGTTCTATTCGCCACATGCCGACCACTGTCGATTCATGTATCTCATCAACGTGCGCCTACGCGCCCCCGAGATCGAAGGCCGCCTGGCCCCACCCGGCGGCCGGATGTCCGCGCGCGAGATCCGGCGTCTGCTCCTGGTACTGGCGGAGCCCGAGGAAGGGCTTGAGCACGTCTACGGCGAGGAGCGCGCCGGCGGCGTGGACCTCGGACTCTTCATTCGCAGACGCACCCTCGACGCCGCCGAGAGCGCGGCGGCCCGGCTCTGCGGGCGCTGTCTGGACGGTGTGCCCGAGCTCGCGGGCTGGTCGCTGCTGGGCTGCGGCACCGACCTCGCCCTCGCTCTCGCCCGTTTCGAGGCCTCCGGCGGCCAGGCCTGTCAGCGTCCTGCCATTGCAGCGCGCTGACAGCCCCAAGGCCTTCCGGAATACCCGGATATCAGCCAAGAATCGAAGTGTCAGAACAAAACGGGAAATGTCCGGTGAAAGTAAGCCGGAAGATCACCCGGGAAACAGTGAAAAGGGCGCCGATGATTACCGGCCGAAAGGAAGAAGAACAATGAATGCCGCGGTTTGTCCAGTCGCCCCCGTAATCGGCGTCCGCTCGCTCACCGCCATCCTCACGACCGCCGTGGCGGCCGCGGCCTCGACCGGGAAGAAGGCCGGTGGCCCCGCGGCGGCCGCGGCCCTCATCCTGGCCGGCGGAGCCGGCTGGCAGTGAGCCGACCAGGAGAAACCCATTCGTAACGGGCACCGTGCCCGAGAAGTCGTCCGGGAGGCGACCATCGTGAAGCACCAGGAAGTCGAGTTACTCGCTCTCGGCGCAGGGCCGTCCAACCTCGCCCTCGCCGTGGCTCTCGAAGAGCTCGCTCCGGAACTGGCAACCAGAACGCTGATCATAGAGCAGCACGAGAACGTGGCCTGGCAGCGGGGAATGCTGCTGCCCTGGACACAGAGCCAGGTCTCCTTTCTCAAGGACCTGGTCACCCTGAGGAACCCGCAGAGCAGGTTCTCCTTCGTGAATCACCTGCACTCGGTGGGAAGGCTTAGTGAATTCGTCAACCTGGGTAGTTTCACCCCGTACAGAATGGAGATTTCGAATTACCTGATCTGGGTCGCGGAGTCGCTCGCCCAGGTGCGCATCGAGTACGGCCGGCGTTGCGCGGCGGTCGAGCCGGTCCTGTCCGGTGACGGCCAGATCGAGCGCTGGATCGTCCGGCTCGCCGACGGCTCGACCATCGGCTGCCGCACCCTGGTGGTCGGCGCGGGCCGCGATGCGCACATCCCCGAGGTGTTCGAGACGCTTCCTCGCGAGCGGATCATCCACAGCACCGAGTACAGCAAGGGGATCGCCGGGCTGGACCACGACGCCCCGCACCGGGTCGCGGTCATCGGCGGCGCGCAGAGCGCGGCCGAGATGCTGTGGGCCACCCACCAGAGCATGCCCAACGCCGAGTGCACGATGATCATGCGCTCCATCGGCCTCAACGGCTACGAGAGCAGCAAGTTCACCAACGAGCTCTTCTACGCCTCCTTCGTCGACGAGTTCTACGAGTCGCGCCCCGAGGCCCGCCGCCAGCTCCTCAGCGAGATGCACCGGACCAACTACGCGGGTCTCTCCCCGGGCCTGCTCGAAAGCCTCTACCGGCAGATCTACCTGGAGCGCCTCACCGGACAGGAGAGGATCCGGATGATCACGATGGCCGAGATCTCTCAGGCCAGGATCGAGGGCGGCGAGATCGTCCTCACCCTCAGGGACAGGAAGAGCGGCCGTCACGACGAGCTGCCCTGCGACGTCCTGCTGCTCGGCACCGGCTTCGACCGCCGGATGCCCTCGCTCATCCGCGACCTGGCCACCAGGGCCGGCCTCGGCGAGATCGGCGTCGACCGTTTCTACAAGCTGGCCCTGCCCGCCGGGTCGAGCGCCGCCTGTTACCTGCAGGGCGTCAACGAGGACACGCACGGCATCGCCGACTCCCTGCTCAGCACGCTGGCCAACCGGGCGGAGGAGATCGTCGGCGACATCCAGGAGAGCCAGGCCACCGCCGAGCTCCTGTCACCGTTCGTCCTGCCGGTCGCCTCCTGATCCCCCAGACCCCCCCTGAGACCCACCGAGGAGAATCCCCGTGGACCTCCGTTCCTATGACCCTGCCCACCTGCGCCCGGACAACGGCCTGCTCGCCAAGAGGCTGCTGCCCTGGGAGACGCTGAACGCCCCGTTCGAGGGGGCCTGGTGCGTCATCGCGCCCGGCACCGCCTCGACCCGGCACGCCCACCACGAGTACGAGATCTTCATCGCGGTCTCCGGCGAGGCGGTCCTGGAGAGCGAGGGCGAGCGCGCCCCCTTCGCCGCCGGGGACGTCGCCTACTTCCCGCCCGGCACCGACCACCAGGTGGTCAACGACGGCACCACCGACTTCGAGATGTACGGCATCTGGTGGGACCACGACCTCGCCCGCGCGTTCGAAGCCCGGCACCTGGAGGAGAAATGACGGGGACGATCGTCATCGCCGCCACCCCGACGCCGAACGGCGACCTGCACGTCGGCCACATGGCCGGCCCCTACATCGCCGGTGACGTCTACGCCCGCTACCTGCGGGCCGACGGTCGCCCCGTCAACTACAACACCTGCACCGACGACAGCCAGTCCTACATGATCTCGACCGCCCACAAGCACGGCACCACGCCCGCCGAGCTGTGCGCGACCTCCACCGCGGCCATCCAGCGGTCGGTCGAGGCGATGGGCATCTCGCTGGCCCCGCTGCCGCCCGTCGACGACGCCTACCGGCAGACCGTGCTCGACTTCGTCACCGCCCTGCACCGCCAGGGTCGCTTCGAACTCCGTACCGTGCGCATGCCGTACGCGGAGAACGCGGGAACCCACCTGTTCGACGGGCTGGTCAAGGGCGAGTGCCCGGCCTGCCTGACCGAGAGCTGCGGCGGGTCGTGCGAGGGCTGCGGCCACCCCAACCACTTCGACGACCTCGGCGACCCGCGCTCGGTCCTGGACCCCGACGACCCGGTGACCTCGCGCGAGGTCACCGTCCTGGTCCTGCCCATCGAGAACTACCGGGAGGAGCTCACCGCCTACTACGCCGCCCGGATGAGCACCTGGCGTGGGCACAGCAGGCAGCTCATCCGCGAGATCCTGGCCCGGCCGCTCCCGGAGATCCCGATCACGGTGCCGTCACCGGGGTGGGGCATCGACGCCCCGTTCGCCGAGACCCCCGGACAGATCCTCTACCCGTGGGTCGAGGCGATGCCCGCCTCGATCTACAGCACCTGGAAGGCGGCCGGCGGGCCCGAGGGCCCCGTCGACAGCGCCTGGCGTGCCGAGAGCGGCAACCACCTGGTCTACTTCCACGGCTTCGACAACGTCTACTTCTGGGGCATGGTCGACCTGGTCATGCTGCTGGCCCACGGCGACCGCTACATCACCCCGGACGCCAACGTCTGCAACGAGTTCTACGAGCTGGAGAACGAGAAGTTCTCCACCAGCCGTAACCACCTGATCCGCGGCGCCGATCTGGTCGCCGAGGTGCCGCGCGACCTCGTCCGGTTCTACCTCGCGCTCACCTGCCCCGAGGACCAGCGGGCCAACTTCACCAGGGAAGGGCTCGACAAGGTCACCGGCAGGCGGCTGCGCGAGCCGTGGAACGCGCTTGCCGACCGCCTCGACACCCTCGTCACGGACCCGGGGGAGGAGCTCAAGGTCACCGCCGCCGGCCGGCACCGGGCCGCGGTGATCGTCGAGAGGTTCAGGCTCTGCTACGACCTCACCTCCTTCAGCCTGACCAGGGCGGCGGACGGCATCGTCACCCAGCTCGGCAGGTTGCTGACCGCCGAGCGTGACGAGACCGGTGACCTGCTGATGGAGGTACGCGCCTTCCTGGCCTGCGCCGCGCCCATCCTGATCGACGTCGCGGCCGAGGCCGAGGCGGCGGGCGTCGAGCTCACCCTCGACACCTCCGCCGAGACGATCGACGCCTTCTCACTACCGCGACTGCCCGGGAGTCCCCGATGAAACTCCTCGCCCTTGAAGCCAGACAGAACGCCACCTACTACCAGTCCCGCTACCAGCAGGTTCAGGACTTCGGTGCCGAGCTCTACGTGCTCAACGGCATCGGCACCCCGGACTTCTGGCCCAAGGACCGCTACCGCGTCGCGGGCTCCCAGCGCATCGACGACCTCATCACCGAGGCCAAGAACTGGCACGAGCAGGAGCGCTTCGACGGGATCATCACCTTCTCCGAGTCGGCCGTGACCACGGTCGCGGCGGTCGCGGAGGCGCTCGGCCTGCCGGGCGTGGGCGTCGAGGCGGCCAGGACCAGCCGTAACAAGCTGCTGATGCGTGAGGCGCACCGCAGGCACGGCGCCCCGCATCCGGACTTCCGCTTCGTCACCGACCTGCGGGAGGCGCTCGGGACCGCGGACGACTTCGGCTACCCGGTCATCCTCAAACCCACGCTGGGCGCCGCGAGCAACTTCGTGTTCAAGGTCGACGACAGCGAGGAGATGGCCGAGCTGTTCCCGCAGGCCCTTGAGGGCATTGAGGGGATGTCGTGGTTCGAGATGGAGGCGCACGGCCTCGACCTCGGCCCGCACGGCCTGCTGATCGAGTCGTTCCTGGACGGCGAGGAGTTCCTCATCGAGGCCGTGGCCTGGGACGACGAGGTCTACCTCGGCTCCATCGTGGACCGGATCACCGTCGAGGGCGGCACCTTCGACGACGACGTGCACCACGCGCCGACCTCGCTCACCACCGAGCAGGTGGCCGCGGTCCACCGCGTGGTCAGGGCCGGCGCGCACGCTCAGGGGCTGCGGCGCAGCGTGCTGCACGCCGAGGTCCGCTTCCACCGGGGCGAGCCGTACCTGCTGGAGATCGCGATCCGGCCCGGCGGCGGGGGGCTGGATCTCATCGCCGGGATCACCGCCACGCACAACCCGATCCGCGCGGTCATGGACGTGGCGCGGGGTGCCACGCCGAGGGTGCGTCACTACCGGCCGACCGGCGTCCACGTCACCGCGATGTGCCTGCTCTGCGACGCCGGCCGGATCGCCTCGATCGAGGTGCCGGCCGAGGTCGCCGAGTCCGACCGGGTCTTCTTCCTCAAGATCACCGCCAGGCCCGGGGACGTCATCCGGCGCCCGCCGGAGGGCAACAGCATCCTCGGTTTCCTCGGCACCACCGGCACCTCCCTGGAGGACGCGAGGGAGACGATGCTCGACTACGCATCCAAGATCAACGTCACTTTCGTCCAGGAAGGAGAGCTGACATGACACAGCTGGCCACCGAGACGCCGCAGCGGACCCGGCGGGTGGCGCGCACCCGCCGCTACCTGATGTGCCCGCCCACCCACTTCGACGTCGTCTACTCCATCAACCCCTGGATGAACCCGGACAAGCCAGTCGACGGCGCGCTGGCCAGGCTCCAGTGGGACGGTCTGCTCCGCGCCTTCCTGGCGCTGGGCCACCAGGTGGAGTTCATCGAGCCGCTGCCCGGCTACCCCGACATGGTGTTCGCCGCCAACGGCGCGACGGTCATCAACGGGAAGGTGCTGTCGGCCCGCTTCCGGTACGAGGAGCGGGCCGCGGAGGGCCCCGCCTACCTGGAGTGGTTCCGCGCCAGAGGCTACGAGACCCGCGAGGCGGTCCACGTCAACGAGGGCGAGGGCGACTACCTGCACGCCGGCAGGTACCTGCTGGCCGGCACCGGGTTCCGCACCGACATCCGCTCGCACCGCGAGGCGGAGCGGTTCTTCGGGATGCCCGTGGCGGGGCTGCGCCTGGTGGACCCGCACTTCTACCACCTCGACACCGCACTGGCCGTGCTCGACCACGACCAGATCATGTACTACCCGGGAGCCTTCTCCAAGGAGAGCCAGGGCGTCCTGCGCGTCCTGTACCCCGACGCGATCATCGCCACCGAGGCCGACGCCGAGGTGTTCGGGCTGAACGCCGTCTCCGACGGCCGCCACGTCCTGATGCCGCCCTCGGCCACCCACCTGATGGACGAGCTGCGCGAGCGCGGCTACGAGCCCATCGGCGTCGAGCTCTCCGAGCTGCTGAAGTCCGGTGGCAGCGCCAAGTGCTGCACCCTCGAACTCAGGGCGGGCCGGTCGTGATCGACTACGACGGGCGCCGCTTCACCACCGGCGGCGTCCCCCCCACCGAGAAGCACCCGATCGCCCTGTACCGCCAGGACGGGGACCTGCTGTGGGGCGAGTTCTCCGGCGGGCACGCCCGCCGGGGGACCCTCACCGGGCTCTGCGCCCCCGACGGCACCCTCGACTTCGCCTACACCATGGTCCTCGACAACGGCGCCGTCGTGTCGGGCCACTGCCGCAGCACCCCCGAACTGCTCCCCGACGGCCGCGTGCTGCTCCACGAGACGTGGGAGCGCTACGGCGCCCACGCGGACAGCGGTGTGTCCCTGCTCGAGGAGATCGACCCGAAGACGTTCGCACAGAACCACCAGACGACGGAGAGCCGGACATGACCCTGAACACCATCGCCCGCCCGAACCTGGAGAAGCCCGTCAAGGGCGGCACCGTGACCTGGGCCTGCGCGCCGGGATTCCCCCCGTCCATCATCTTCCCCTTCACCCCGCCCGAGCGCTTCGGCACCCGCAACCTGCTCGAGTTCCAGATCCTGATGTACCGGCCGCTCTACTTCTTCGGCACGCACGGCACCCCCGAGGTCGACTACGACCTCAGCATCGGCGAGCCGCCGCAGTGGAGTGAGGACGGCCTGACCGTCACCGTCACCGTCAAGCCCTGGAAGTGGTCCAACGGCGAGACGATCTGCGCGGACAACGTGCTGTTCTGGGTGAACATGATGGCGGTCAAGGGCGAGCGCTACGGCGAGTACGTCCCCGGCTGCTTCCCCGACAACCTGGTCTCCTACGGCAAGCTCGCCGAGGACAAGGTCTACTTCACCTTCGACAAGGTCTACTCCAAGCGCTGGGTGCTGATGAACCAGCTCAGCACCATCACCCCGATGCCCAAGGCGTGGGACCGCACCGCCGAAGGACCTTCCGACGCCTCCTACAGCCTGGAGAACGTGGCCGCGGTCTACGACTTCCTGATGGGGGAGAACGGCGGCGTCATCGAGGAGGACAACTCCGACCGGGTGCACTGGGCGACGAGCCCGGTGTGGAGCGTGGTCAGCGGCCCGTGGCGGCTGAAGAGCTACACCATGGAGGGCGTCGTCACCTTCGTCCCCAACGAGCACTACTCGGGGCCGAACAAGGCGCACCTGGACGAGTTCCGGCAGGTCCCCTTCATGTCCGACGGGGAGGAGTACCAGAAACTGCTGGAGGGGCCGGACGGACCCGACGGCATCCAGGTCGGCTACCTGCCGCTGAGCTTCAGCGCCGAGCCGACGGACGACCCCACCAAGGGCGGCCCCAACCCGCTGGGCGAGAACTACACGCTGGTCCCGCAGGCGGCCTTCTGCATCCGCTACATCCCGCTCAACTACAACAACCCGACGGTCGCCGGCAAGATGCTCGCCCAGACCTACATCAGGCAGGCGATGCAGCACGCCCTCGACCAGGACCGGGCGGCCCGCGACATCTACCACGGCTACGCCTACCGGCAGGACGGCCCGGTGCCCCGCTACCCGGTGAGCGACCTGGTCTCGCCCACCCTGCAGGGCGCGCCGATCCTGCCCTTCGACCCCGACCGGGCCCGCGAGCTGCTGGAGGCCAACGGCTGGGACACCAGCGTGACGCCCGCCGTCTGCGTCAACCCCGGAGAGGGGCCCGGCCAGGCCGGGGCGGGCATCCCCGGCGGTACCAAACTCAGCTTCTCCCTCAGGTACGCCGAGGGCCGGCCCGCGCTCACCCGGCTGATGGAGCAGTTCCGCGACGACGCCGTCAAGGCCGGCATCGAGCTGCGCCTCCAGGAGGTCTACGGCTCGGTCCTGGTGGCCGAGGACGCCCCCTGCGTCGCCGGACCCGACAGCCCCTGCCTGTGGGAGCTGAGCACCTGGGGCGGCGGCTGGGTGTACCACTACCCGAGCGGCGAGATCCTGTTCCGGACCGACGCCGGCGGCAACTTCGGCCACTACACCGACCCCAAGGCCGACGAGCTCATCGACCGCACCCTGACCAGCGACGACCCGGCCGCGCTCTACGAGTACCAGGACTACATCGCCGAGCAGGTCCCGGTCATCTTCATCCCGAACTTCTCGCTGCGGCTGTTCGAGGTGGCCAACAACCTCCGGGGCTTCGAGCCGATCAACCCCTTCGGGATGATCAGCCCGGAGAACTGGTACTACGTCGAGAACGGTGGCTGATTCCATGACGCTCGCCGCGGCACCCATCGCCGTCATCCCCGCGCAGAACCTCATGATCCTGCTCCTGCAACTCGGACTGCTCCTCGGCCTGGCCACCGTCCTGGGCCGCCTCTCCGTCAGGTTCGGGCTGCCCGCCCTGCTCGGCGAGCTCAGCGCCGGCATCCTGATCGGTCCCTCGCTGCTCGCCAACGTCGCCCCCGACTTCTCCGCCTGGCTGCTCCCCACCGACCCGGCCAGATTCCACATGATCGACGCCGTCGGCCAGCTCGGCGTCCTGCTGCTGGTGGGCCTGACCGGCATGCATCTCGACCTCGGCTTCATCCGCCGCCAGGGCAGGACCGCCGCCTGGATCAGCGGCATGGGACTGATCATCCCGCTGGTCCTCGGCGTCGGGATCGGCTTCCTGGCCCCCGCCGAGATGATCGCCGAGGGCGTCGACCACACGGTCTTCGCGCTCTTCCTCGGCGTCGCGCTCTGCGTCAGCGCCATCCCCGTCATCGCCAAGGTGCTGATGGAGATGCGCCTGCTCCACCGCGACATCGGCCAGCTCATCCTGAGCAGCGCGGTCGTCGACGACGTGGTCGGCTGGCTGCTGCTCTCGGTGGTCTCCGCGCTCGCCACCGCCGGGGCACGCACCGGGCAGGCCGCGCTGACCGCGATCGCGCTGCTCGCCGCGCTCGTGCTGGTGGCCGTCCTGCTCGGCCGCCGGGTGGTCGCCAGGGTGCTGCGCGCCGCAGACCGGGGCGGGAGCGCCACCACCATCGCCGCGGTGGCGATCATGATCCTGCTCTCGGCCGCGGCCACCCAGGCGATGGGGTTCGAGGCCATCCTCGGCGCCTTCATCTGCGGAGCGCTCGTCGGCTCCTCGCCGGACCTGAAGGTCGCCAGGCTGGCCCCCCTGCAGACGCTCGTCGCCGCGGTGCTGGCACCGATCTTCTTCGCCACGGCGGGCCTGCGGATGGACCTGACCGAGCTGGCCAAGCCGCCCGTACTCGTGGCGGGGATCGTGGTGCTGACCGTCGCCATCGCCGCCAAGTTCGCCGGCGCCTACCTCGGGGCGCGCATCGCCAGGCGCACCCGCTGGGAGGCACTCGCGCTCGGCGCGGGTCTCAACTCCCGCGGCGTGATCGAAGTGATCATCGCGATGGTCGGTCTCCGCCTGGGCGTGCTCACCACCGCGTCCTACACGGTCATCGTCCTGGTCGCGGTCGTGACCTCGATGATGGCGCCGCCCCTGCTCCGCTACGCGGCCTCCCGGATCGCCCCCACCGAGGACGAGTCCGTCCGCGAGGAGTTCTTCGACACACTGCAGGGCTCCGACCGGGAGCTCGTGACCACCGCCAAGGAGGCGTGAGATGACCACCGACACCAGGCCGCTGATCCTGGTGGTCTCGACGGGAATGCGGCACTACCGCGAGTACCTGCTGCGCTCCATCGCCACCGAATACCGCATCCACCTCCTGGTGACCGCCGAACCCGGCTGGGAGCAGGAGTACGTCGCCGGCTGGACCGTGGTCGCCGACACGACCGACGGCCCCGCGATGGCAGGCGTCGCACTGGAGCTGGCCGCCCGCGAACCCGTGCACGGGGTGCTCTGCTGGGACGAGGCCAGGATCCTGGCCGCCTCGTACGTCTCCGAGGCCCTCGGGCTGCCCGGCGGCGACCCCGAGATGGTGCGCCGCTGCCGCGACAAGCACCGCACCCGTGTCGCGCTCGACGCGCTCGGCGTGCCGCAGCCCAGGTCGCTGGCCGTCGCCACGCTGGAAGAGGCCCTGCGGGCCGCGGAGGAGGTCGGCTATCCGGCCATCCTCAAGCCGCGCGGCCTCGGCGGCAGCCTGGGCGTGATCAGGGTCGAGGACCCCTCGGAGCTGGCGGAGCGATTCGCCTTCGTCCGGGAGCTGACGGTCCCCGACGGGGCGACCTACGAGATTCCCGTCCTGGTCGAGGAGTTCGCCGACGGCCCCGAGGTCAGCGTGGACGCCGTCGTCCAGGGCGGCGTGGTGACCCCGCTCTTCCTCGGCAGGAAGGTCCTGGGCTACGAGCCGTACTGCGAGGAGGTGGGTCACTTCGTCGACGCCCAGGACGCGCTCCTGCAGGACCCGGAGTTCTGCCGCGTCCTGCAGGACACGCACACCGCTCTCGGGTTCACCGACGGGTTCACCCACACCGAGATCAAGCTCTCCTCCAGGGGACTGCGCGTCATCGAGGTGAACGCCCGCCTGGGCGGGGACATGATCCCCTACCTCGGGCTGCTCACCACCGGGATCAACCCCGGCCTGGCCGCCGCCGCGGTGGCCTGTGGCCGTACCCCCGCGCTCGCCCCCGAGCGCAAGCTCGTGGGCGGGGTGCGCTTCTTCTACGTCGCCGAGGACGACACCACGATCGAGTCGATCGAGTTCGACGAGGCCGGCCTGCCCCCGGAGATCGACAGGGCGGTTCCGGTGGTCGCCCCCGGGGCGACCGTCTCGCCACCGCCCAAGGGCACCCTGTGGGGGCGTATCGCCTACGCCACCGCGCTGTCAGAGACCGTCGACGAATGCCGGGCGGCGCTGGACGCCGCCGAGGCCGGCCTGAAGGTGAGGGCAACAACGTGACCGCCGTTATCGAGAACGAGAAGAACATGCCGCCGGAGCCCCCGGGCAAGCCGGACGACGGGGTGTTCGTCACCCTGCGGGAGACCCCGCGCGCCGTCAAGGCGCTGCTCTTCGGCGGCTTCATCAGCAGGCTCGCCGCGTTCATCCAGATCTACCTGGTGCTCTTCCTGACCGACCGGGGCTTCTCCGCCACCCAGGCCGGGCTGGCGCTGGGCGTGTACGGAGCCGGCGCGGTGGTGGGCTCGTTCGCCGGCGGATCGCTATCCGACCGTCTCGGTGCCCGGACGGTCACGCTGATCAGCATGGCCGGCTCCGCGGTCCTGATCGTGTCCATCCTCTACGCCCCGACCTACACGCTGCTGCTCGCCGCGGTCTTCCTGGTCAGCACGGTCGGCCAGTTCTACCGGCCGGCGGCCCAGACCATGCTGACCGAGCTGACGCCGAGGCACCGGGTTGTGATGATCACGGCGATGTACCGGCTCGGCCTGAACCTCGGCATGACCGCCGCCCCGCTGATCGGCGCCGCGCTGCTCTCCGTCTCCTACAACGCGCTCTTCTGGGGCGAGGCCGCCGCGGCGCTGATCTTCGGCGTCACCGTGATGTTCGCGCTGCCCAAGCGCGCCGCGCATGCCGCGTACGTGGCGAAGGAGCAGGAGGCGGTGGCGGAGGAGGCGGACCCGGCAACGCAGGGCCGCTCCGGCTACCTCGCGGTGTTCGCCGACTGGCGCTACAGCGTCTACCTGCTCGCGATGCTGCTCACCTCCATCGTCTACTGCCAGTACACGGCCACCCTGCCGCTGGACATCTCCGCCGCCGGGATCAGCCTGTGGTGGTACGGCGCGGCCGTCTCGCTGAACGGTTTCATCGTCATCACCTGCGAGCTGGCGATGACGAAGGTCGTGCAGAAGTGGCCGATCCGGCTGACCGCGCTGCTCGGCCTCGGCCTGGTCTCGGTCGGCTACGCGATCTACGCGATATCCCCGCTCCCGATCTGGTTCATGATCGGCACCCTGGTCTGGACGCTCTCGGAGATCATCGGCGGGCCCACCACGTTCGCCTACCCCGCCCTGGCCGGCCCCGAACGGCTCCGCGGCCGCTACATCGGCGCCATGCAGAGCGTCTTCGGGCTCGGCACCGCGATCGGGCCGGTGATCGGAACCCTGGTGTGGTTCCAGGTCGGACGCTCGGTGTGGCTGTGGGCGGCCCTGGTCTCCGCGATCGCGACCGTGGCGGGCCTGATCGGCATGCGTGACCCGCACAAGGCCGACGAGTCGCGGCCCGCGACCGCCTCGGCGACATGAACGGAGGGATGAGATGCTCAGAATCGCTGTTGTGGGCGGTGGGATCGCGGGGGCCATGCTGGCCTGGCGGCTGTGCGAGGTCATCAGGGGCAGCGCCGTCCACCTGTACACCGGAGAGCCGCACAGGCGGGCCGACGCCAGCTCCGCCTCAGGCGGCCTGACCAGGGCGTTCGAACCGGATCCCGCGCTCTGCCTGGAGGCCGCCGACAGCCTGGCCGAGCTTCAGTCGAGTCCGGAGCTGCGCCAGTGGGCCTCCTACCGGGAGACCGGCTCGGTATACCTGCTCCCCGGTCTGGGGCCGGGCACCGAGGGCCTGGTGGAACTGGTGCGCAGCCGCCTGCCCGGCTCGATCTCCCTGATCGGCGGCGAGGAACTCAGCAGCCGCGGCACGTTCCGCGAGCTGCCCGAGGGAAGCGTGGCCGTCGTCGAGAAACGCGCCGGCTACCTCTCCCCGAACGGCTTCCGCGACCGGCTCCTGGTCGAGCTCGCCCGGTCGGGCGCGTTCGTCACCGACGGGCAGGTCGACGGGATCACCGCGGAGGCCGAGGTTCGCCCCGCCGAGGGCAGCCCGGCCAGGTTCGACGCCGTCGTGGTGGCGGCGGGGGCCTGGACTCAGGACCTGCTCGCCCGCACCGGCCTGTCGGACGCGGGACTGCGCACCAAGGTGATCCAGTACGTGCTCGGGCCCGCGGCCGGGAGGAACCCCGGCGCGTTCGTCGACGACACGTCCGGCCTGTACGGCAGGACGTACGCGGAGGGAAGGATCCTGCTCGGACTGCCCACCGACAGATGGGACATCACCCCTGGAACCGTGCCGATCGACCCCGCCCTCACCAGCAGGATCCTGGACGTCGCCGAGTCCAGGATCGGGTACCGCCCGCCAGGTATGGGGGTCAGGGCCGTCACCGCGGTCGAGTGCTACCACCCCACGGGCGGGCTGTCGCTGCGCCCCCTGGCGAAGGGCGTCTACACCTTCACCGGGGGCAGCGGCGGCGCGGGCAAGACGGTGCTCGCCGCGAGCCGCACGGCCGCGCGAAGCCTGGTCAGGTCACTGCGCTGACCATGGGAAGAGGGCCTGGCCGGGGCGCGGTGAACGTCACCGCGACACCCGGTCAGGTCGTCGCGGTGAACACCAGATAGCAGTAGTCGTCCAGCATCTTCGCCAGCGGCCGGCCAGGCCGGCCCAGCTGCACCGCCAGCGCCTCCTCCTCGAGACCGGCCTCCGCAAGGAGGCGCCGCGCCCACTGGCGGCCCAGCCGCAGGTGCGCGCGGTAGGCGTCGGCCGTACGGGCACCGTGCAGGGCGTCGGCGATGGCGGCGTCCCAGGGCATCAGCGCTCGCGGGCGCAGGGCGTGCAGCATCTTGGTCGCCGCGGTCGGTCCCAGCGAGCGGGGTCTGGAACCGGGGGCCGCCCGCATCGCCGCGAGGTCCGCGTAGCACTCGCCCACCGCGTCGATCTCGGCGTCGCCCAGCTGGGCGAGTGCGGCGTCCCGGCCGGGAAGGCGATCCCGCCAGCGCTCCCACCAGGCGCCGGTCTCCGCACAGAAGACGTCCGGCTCGCCCTCGCGCGGGTAGCGCAGCCGGCACCCCCAGGCGTTCAACCAGGTCAGCAGTGCCCGGCGATGGGCCGCGAGCGCCGGGTCGACCCACGGCCCGGTCGCCAGCAGCAGCCGTTCCCAGGACCGCTCGGCCGCGGTGTAGCCGGCGAACTCGCCGACCGCCGCGCGCAGGCGCTCCAGGTCGGGCCCCCCGTCCGTGACGGAGCCTCCCTGGCCGGGAACGGCGGAACGCGATCCCATCTCCCACGACGGAGTCGTCATGGTCACCGGCCGGTCAACGGCGGCCGGCTCCGGCCCCGCATCAGCGCGGCCAGCAGCCGTTCGGTGCGCTCGTTCGGCTCCACCCCGAGGTCGGTGCGGAGCCGGTGACGGCACACCTCGTACCAGCTCAGGACGCGGCCGAGCTCGTCGAGCTCGCCGTGCATCATCATCAGGGTCTGGTAGGTGGCCTCGTGGTGGGGGTCGACGTCGAGGGTCCGGCGGCACCAGTGCATCGCGGCCGGCCAGTCCTCTCGCTCCAGCGACTCGCTGCGCAGCGCGGACAGCGCGCGCAGGGCGGTCCCGCGCATCCACTGCCGCTGCTCGTTGATCCAGCCGCCGGTCTCGCCGGTGAGGAAGTCACCGATGTAGAGGTCGGCGGTGCGCTGGAACCAGGCGATCGCGGTGTCGTGGTCCTTGGCGACCCAGGCGTCCCGGCCCCGGTCGAAGGCGCGCTGGAACTCCTCGATGTCCACCCACGCGCTGTTCGTCCGCAGCAGGTAGCCGTGGTTCTGGTGGAGCAGGGTGAAACCGTCCCTGTCCTCGAACTCGTTGAGCACCCGGCGTACGCCGTGCACGGCCACCTTGAGCGAGCTGGAGTGGTGGTCCGCTCTTTCCGGCCACAACACCTCGTGCAGCCGGTCCCGGTGGACGAATCGATCACGGTTGACCAGCAGGTACTGGAACAGGGCCCGGGCCTTGCCAGCGCGCCAGTGTGACACGGCCTGCCCGTCGACCTCCAGACGGAAGTTGCTCAGGCAGCGGGCGACGACCGAGGGCGTGCCCTCGTCGGCTCCGGGGTTGTGGGGGCCAGGTACCGCCAATTGTTGAACAGGCATGTTCGCTTCCCTCAGGAGAACGGACTCCGCCGCTCGCGGAGTCAACCGCGGACGCCGAAATACGTCGTGTACGAGTGCGGTGCCAGCACGACCTGGATGTGATAGGGCATGCACTCGTCGTGCATTCTGAACATCACCGTGACCTCCGGATAGGAGGTGGTCATGCCAAGCCCGGCGAAATAGTGGTCGGTGGCGAGGACGAGACGATAGAGCCCGCGCTCCATGAATTCGTCCATCCATTCTTTTACGTTTCCCTCGATGTCGGTCTCTCCCTCGGAGACCTGCTGCCAGTCCGCGCCCACGGCTCGCTCCAGGCGAGCTCGGACACCGGCCGCGGATCGGCCGTAGACGCCGTCAAGTGCCTGCGTGGCGATGCTCATGGTGAGGATACCCATCTTCTGGTCGGGGCCGCGTGACCCGTATCACGCGACCTCGGTCCCATCAGGTTCCACCGGAGCGTTATCCGTCCGCTTTCGGCCCGCTATCCATCGGCTACCGCTCCCTATCTTTTGCCGGCGAATGGGGCGGATGCCGGATCAGAAGAGATCGGATAAAGGCTGGATAGGGGGGGTGCCTACGTTTTGAAGCAGACAGGCGAACAGCAGCCAGAAAGACACGACAAGAGGTGCAGAAAATGCGGAAATTCGCTAGCTCCAACGCTCTCCGGTCCATCGTCGCCGCCGCCGCCATCCTGGGGTGCCTCGGCCTCACCGCCGTCCTCCCCGCGGTCGCCGCCGGCGGGTCCCCGGAGACCGTGGTGCTCGCCAGCAACACCCCCTGGGGCTGAACTGCACCCTCCCCGCCCGGTGGTCACCGGCGGCGGGGATTCGCCGGAGCGGTCGGAGCCGTCCAAGGCCCGGCCGCTTCTTCGCGTCTCAAACCCACCCGTTAGTCGCAAATCAGGTCAGACCTTAACAAACCCCCCTGGTTCTCCACCCGGCGACGTTGTATGATCCCGGGCAGACAGCGGTTCATACACATAAAATCACCCGCCGTGATCACTGGATTATGTGTTCAGGATTATGGACGGTTGGGATTCGGTATATTTTCCCTGGGTTTAAGTTAATGGTCAGGTGCCTGACGTCTCTCTTACGCAAAACCATGCGGTGATTTCCTGGACAGGCCGCGACTCTGTAAGGAGATTCGGGTGGAGTATCGGATCCTCGGTCCTCTGGAAGTCGTGGCCGGTTCCCAGCGCCTGGATCTGGGGGCACCCCGGCAACAGGTGGTTCTCGCCTGCCTCCTGCTGGAGGCCAATCGCATGGTCACCATCGGGCGACTGACCGATGCGATCTACGGCGACGACCTTCCCAGCACCTCGCGCGCGCAGGTGCAGATCTGCATCTCCTCACTCCGGCGATTATTCGCCGCCCACGGCAACCTCGACGTCATCGCGACCCATTCCCAGGGATACACCCTGCGGGTCACCGAGGGGCAGCTCGACTCCCAGAACTTCGAGAACCTGCTGAGCCAGGCCCGCCAGGCCCGCGAGAACCGCAACCCGGAGGAGGCGGTCAGACACTACCGGGACGCGCTCGCCCTCTGGCGGGGCCCCGCCCTCGACGGCCAGGAGAGCCGGCTCGTGCAGGCGGCGGTCAGCAGGCTGACCGAGCGCCGGATCAACGCCAACGAGGACTGCGTCGATCTGGAGCTGGAACTCGGCAGGCACCACGAGCTGGTCGGCGAGCTCAGCGAGCTCGTCGAGGAATATCCGCTCAGGGAGCGGCTACGCGGCCAGTTGATGCTCGCGCTCTACCGCTCCGGGCGCCAGGCGGAGGCGTTGACGGTCTACCGCCGCGCCCGCCAGACGATGATCGACGAGTTGGGCATCGAGCCCAACGAGAGCCTGCAGCAACTCGAGTACGCGATCCTCACCTCCGACGAGAGCCTTGACCCGCCGGAGCGGCAGCAGCAGCAACAACCGCAGCAGCTCCAGCGCCACGGGGAGACGAACGAGGTGCCGGTCGCGCACCGGACCGTGCCCCGGCTGCTTCCCACCGACATCGCGGACTTCACCGGCCGGATCAAACTGGTCGAGGCCATCCGCAGGCAGCTCACGTTCGCCGCGGAGGACCGGCAGCGACTCGCCGTGCCCATCATCGCCGTGGTCGGCAAGCCGGGGATCGGCAAGTCCACGATCGCGGTGCACGTCTCGCACAGCGTCGCCGGCCGCTACGAGGACGGCCAGCTCTTCGCCGACCTGCACGGAGGGGAGTCGCGCCCGCTCGGTTCCGGGCAGGTGCTCGAACGCTTCCTGCGGGCGCTGGGCGTGCCGGGCACCGCCATCCCCGACGGGGTGGACGAGCGGGCGGAGATGTACCGCGCGCTGCTCGCCGGACGCAGGATGCTGATCGTCCTGGACGACGCCAGGAGCGAGAGCCAGGTGCTGCCCCTGCTTCCCGGCAATCCCGAGGCCGCGGTGATAATCACCAGCAGGACCCGGCTGGCCGGCCTGCCCGGTGCCGCCCACCTCGACGTGGACCTCTTCGACTCGCGGCAGTCGGTCGACCTGCTCTCCCGTATCGCGGGCGTCGAACGGGTGCAGGCCGAGCACGAGGCGGCGGCCCGGCTGGCGGACCTCTGCGGTCACCTCCCGCTGGCGCTGCGCATCGCGGGCGCCAGGCTCGCGGCCCGCCCGCACTGGACGATCGATCAGCTGGTGGGCCGGCTCGAAGACGAGACCCGCAGGCTCGACGAGCTCAAGCACGGGGATCTGGGCATCAGGGCGAGCATCTCCCTGACCTACGAAAGCGTCAGCGAGGACGCGCGGAGGCTGTTCAGGCGTCTGGCCATCCTGGAGTTCCGGCACTTCTCCGGCTGGGTCGCCGCCGCACTGCTCGACAGCGACCCCGCGGACGCCCAGGACCTGCTCGACGACCTGGCCGACACCCAGCTGATCGAGGCGACGGACACCGGGTACGGCGTGCACGGCCAGTACCGCTTCCACGACCTGATCCGCGTCTTCGCCCGCGAGCGCCTCGCCACCGAGGAGGCGGTCGCCGACCGCAAAGCCGCGCTGGAGAGGGTGCTCGGCGGACTGCTCTTCCTGACCGGGGAGGCGCACCGCCGCGAGTACGGCGGCGACTACGTGCAGGTGCACAGCGACGCCCCGCGCTGGTCGCTGCCCGACCGGCTGGTCGAGAAGCTGGTCATGGCCCCCCTGCCCTGGTACGAGCGCGAGCGGCTGACGCTGGTCGCGGGGATCCGCCAGGCGGCGCAGGCCGGGTTCGTCGAGCTCTGCTGGGATCTCGCGATCAGCGCCGTGACCCTGTTCGAGTCGAGGATCTACTTCGACGACTGGCGGGAGACCCACGAGGTCGCGCTGGCCGCCGCCCGGCGGGCGGGGGACCGCAGGGGGCAGGCGGCGATGCTCTACTCGATCGGCTCGCTCTACATCGCCGAGCAGCGGTTCGGAGACGCGCGCCGCGACTTCGAGGCGGCCGCGGAACTGTTCGAGGAGGCGGGCGACGACCTCGGCGTGGCCCTCGTCATTCGCAACATCGCCTTCCTGGACCGGATCAGCGGCCGGCTCGACGACGCCGTGGAACGCTACGAACGCGCGCTGACGATCTTCCGCAGGACCGGTGACCAGGTCGCCTCCGCCTACGTGCTGCACAGCGTGGCCCAGATCAGACTGGACTGCGAGGACCTCGACGCGGCCAAGCGACTGCTGAGCGAGGCGCTGGAACTCAGCAGGGTCGGCGGCAGCCGGCGTGTGGAGGCACAGGTCCTGCACCGGCTGGGCGAGACCTACCTCCGCTCGGGAGAGCTGCCGTCGGCGGCCGAGGTCTTCGAGCGGACGCTCATCACGGTACGCAACATCGGGGACCCGACCGGAGAGGCCTACGCCCTGCACGGCCTGGGCATCGCGCGGCTGCGCCAGGGCGACTTCGCCGAGGCCGACCTCACACTCCAGCGCGCTCTGGAACTGGCGAGCACCATGGGAGAGAAGCTGGCCGAGGCGCGGGTCGTGCTCGGCCTCGGCGAGCTGGCGCTGGCCACCGACCAGACCGAACAGGCCATCGGCCGCTTCCACCAGGCCCTCGGCCTGTTTCACAAGATCGACGCGCCGTTCCACGTGGTCCGCGTCCTGGTCATGCTCAGCGAGGCGTACTCGGCCGTCGGCGAGACCGAGGCGGCGCTGAGCGTCTCGGAGGAGGCGCTCGAAATGGCCGACACGATGCCACCCGCGATCGCCGCCCAAATCCGTACCCAGCTGGCGGATCCTCCCGCCACCTGACCTCGGCCGTGCCCGGCGAGAGGCGACGGAGACGGCGCGGCCGCGCTCCCTGAACGGGGCGCGGACGTGTGGTGCGGCGGTTGGTCACGGGCGGTGCGGGTGGCCTGCACGTGATGTGGTGCGGCGGGTCGGTCGCCGGCCCCGGTCGAGTGGCCGTTGTCGTTGTGGGCGGTGCGGGCGGTCAGCGGTGGCCCTCATGTGATGTCGCCTGGCGGCCGGTCGTCTGCCCTGGCAGGACCGGCCGCCGTCGGCGACATCACATGAGGTGAGGGGCCAAAGATCAGCCGATCCGGCGCAGGGCGTCGGCCAGGCTGGACAGGCCGACCGGTCCGAGCTCCATTGCGGCGGTGTGCCAGGCACGCAGGTCGAAGGCGTCGCCCTGGCGCAGCCTGGCCTCCTCACGGGCCTGCACCCAGGCCCGCTCGCCCAGCTTGTAGGCGATGGCCTGGGCGGGCCAGCCGAAGTAGCGCACCACCTCGGCCTCGACCCGGTGCGGCTCGCAACGGCCCCGGTCGCGCAGCACCTCGCAGGCCTTCTCGAAGGTCCACTTCGAGCCGTCGGGGAGCGGAAGGTCCAGGTGGACGCCCAGGTCGATGACCACCCGGGCGGCACGCAGCGCCGACCAGTTGAGCATGCCCAGCCGGGTACCGGGGTCGGTGAACCAGCCCAGCTCGTCGGCCAGCCGCTCGGCGTACAGGCCCCAGCCCTCACCGTGGCCGTCCACCCAGGAGACCTTGGCGAACCTGGACAGGCCGTCCCCGGCCATCCGCATCGCGCCGAACTGCAGGTGATGGCCGGGAACGCCCTCGTGGAAGATCGTGGTCAGCTCGCTCCAGGTGGCGAAGCGCGTCCGCCCGCCGACCGGCCACAGCGTGCGGCCGGGCCGCGACAGGTCCTCGCTGGGCGAGTTGTAGGAGGCCGCGCCGGAGGTGGAGCTCACGTCGACCTCGGCCACGATCCGCCGCAGCGGCTCGGGGATGTCGAAGTGGGTGCCGTTCAGCTGCTCGATAGCCCAGTCGTGGCGTTCCTGCAGCCACGCCTGATACTCCTCCAGGGAGTCGACGGCCTGGGTCTCGTTGAGGATCTCGGTGGCCTCCTCGATGGTCGCGCCCGGCTTGATCCGCTCGACCTCGGCGGCCATCTCGGTCCCGATGCGCTCCAGCTCGGCCCAGCCCCACTCGTACGCCTCGCGCAGGTCGATGTCGGAGCCCAGGCTGATCCTGGCCGCGACCGCGTAGCGCTCGGGGCCCACCGCGTCGGCCTCGTCCGCCCTCGGGGCGTACTCCTCGCGCAGGTAGCGCCCGGCGTCGGCGTACGCGGCGTGGGCCGCCGCCGCCGCGCTGAGCAGCTCCTCCTTGACCGGACCCTCGCCGTAGGTGGCGACGAAGGCGTCGTGCGCCGGGGGAGTCCCGCCCGCGCCGGCGAACTGGTCGGCCTGGTCGGCCATGGCCAGTGCCTGCCTGCGAGCGCCCCGCAGGCCCGAGGCCAGGCCGACCTCCAGGCTCTCCCGCCATCCGGCGAGCATCGTGGGGATCGCCGCCAGGCGGGCGGCGACGTCGCGCCACTCGTCGTCGTTGCCGTGCGGGAGGAGGACGACGCTGGAGCGCACCCGGTAGGGCAGCCCGTACGGCGCCGCCACCCAGCGGAGCGGCTCACCCATGTCGTGCCAGCCGAGCTCGGCCTCCAGCCGCTCCCGCAGGTGGGCGGCCGCCCGGACGTCCGACTCCCCGGTCGGGACCAGCTCGTCGAGACGCTTGAGGGTCGTACGGATCAGCTCGGCCCGGGCGGCGCTTCCGGCGGGGCTGTGGTCGGTGGCGGCGACGAAGTCGGACACGATGCCCTCGGCACCTGCCGCGATCGGGTCGATTGCCGCCCAGCGGGTGACGTACTCATCGCAAAGCGCAAAGATCGGAGTGCTCATGTCCGAAACGTAGGACCGCCCAACATCCATGCCTTATCGCTCCGCTATCGGGCCTGGTATCGGGCCCGGAAGGCGTTGACCAAGATCCGTTGTTGCCCCCGCCGCGAGCGGGCACGTCAACGGCGAGGTCCTCTCGGTGGCGCCAGGCCCCCGGCCCACCCATACCGGCGAGGGGTGGGTGGGCCGGGGAGGGCTGACTGTCAGGCGCAGGTGTATCCGGATGGAATCGCGGTGTTGCCGTTCGGGCGGCTCACCTGGAAGCCGACGCTGGTGGTGCCGGCTCCGGGGGCGAGGGTGCCGTTGTGGCCGACATTCCTGATGGTCACGGTCTGCCCGCTGGCGGTGACGGTGCCGTTCCACGAGCCGGTCAGCGTGTGCCCGGCCGGCAGCATGAAGGTGACCGTCCATCCGGTGATCGTCGAGGTACCGGTGTTGGTGATGGTCAGCGGCTGGATGACGTACCCGGTGTCCCACTGGGTCTGCACGGCCGGAACGGCAGTGCAGGTTCCGGTGGACGTGCCGGGCTGGGTGGTGACCTCCGTGGTGTTCGAGACCGGCGAGGTGTTGCCCGCGGCGTCCCGCGCCCTGACCTGGTAGCGGTAGGTGGTGCTCGGGGTCAGGCCCGTGTCGCTGAACGAGGTCGTGGTCGAGGTGCCGGCCTGGGTGAACGTGCCACCGCTCGCGCCGGGCGCGCGCAGGATGTCGTAGCCGGCGACGCCGGTGTCGTCCATCGAGGCCGTCCAGCTCAGGTTCGTGCCCGTGGACGTGGTTCCCGAGGCCGCCAGGCCGGCCGGGGCCGTCGGCGGCGAGGTGTCGCCACCGCCGGTGGTCGTGGTGAACGTGACCGGCTGCGAGTTGCCGGACAGGTTGCCCGCGCCGTCACGCGCCCGCACGTACATCTGGTACTGGGTGTTCGCGGTCAGTCCGGTGAGGGTGATCGAGTTGGTGGTGGACTGGCCGAGTTGCGGGTCGGTGGCGCCCTGCTCGTGGTAGACGTTGTAGCCGGCCAGGCCGGAACCGCCCTGGTCGGTGGACGCGGCCCAGGTCAGCGTGGCGCTGGTGGTGGTCACGTTGGACGCGGCCGGGGTGCCCGGTGTGCTCGGCGGGGTGGTGTCGCCGGCATCGTTGAGGGTCGGAGTCTGCCAGTCTCTCCACTCGGACAGATTGCCGGACGCCCTGGACGAGATCCTGATCGCGCCGGCAGCATTGCCCGTCTTCAGCAGGAACTTCTGGATGTTCTGCTGCAACGGGGTCCGCCATTCAGCCCGGTTGGCGCAGTGGTTACCGTCCTGGATGTCGGACCAGTAGGTGATGTTGTCTCCCGCGCCGAGCGCCTTGTAGACCTCCGCTCCGCCCAGGGCCGCCACGCTCGCGGATTTGGGGCCCAGATTGGCAATGTGAGGATTGTCCATGATGAACAGTCCTCGCGGCGCGACCATGGCCACCATCTCATGTGTGTCCACCGGCAGCCTGGTCGGGCTGCTCGTGAAGGAGCCGAACGCGTCGCCCAGCCACGGCTGCTCTCCGTAGGCACTGCTCAGACTCTGGGCGCCTTCCCCGGGGATCCCGCGGAAGATGGGAACACCGGCGCTACCCGACTCGATCGGCATGGTCAAAGCGATGCGCTGATCGAACGCGCCGATCACGAAGGCGCCCTTTCCGAACCGGGAGCATCCCGTGACGCCGGTCGCATCCGCTTTGAGAATGCCGCCTCCCGACTGCTCGATGACGTCGATGATCCGGCTCACCCCCCAGGCCCAGGCGAGGAGCAGTCCTGTGCTGCTCGAGGAGCCGTAGATGCTGTAGAACGCGCCTTGTTTGTTGTTTCGCGGCGTGCCCTCTCGTCCGACCGCGTAGGGGTCGTAGTTGATGACGGCAGCACCGGCCGCTCTGATGGCGGTCGTGTCCGCGCCAAATCCTCCCAGGACGACGACGGCCGGGAAAGGTCCGGAGCCACTCGGTAGTGAGACGCTCGCTGAGAAGCTGGAGCTCCTGCCGTTGTGGTTCACGTTCACGGTGATGCCGGTGCTTGAGACCGTCCCCGTGACACCTGCCGGCTTTCCGGGCTTCTCGCCGTAGACGAACTTCTCCGCCAGCCTCTTGATCTCTTCCCGTCGGCACCGCCAGTCGGACTTGGCGGAGACGCGCGTGCCGTTCAGCTTCAGGAAGGGGTCGGGGAGCCTGGAGTTGTTGGGCAGAGATCCTGCGTCGGGCAGGCCGGTCACTGCGCAGTCGGCCCCCTCGTTCTCAACTCCAGCAGCCGCGGCGGCCTCGCCGGGTGCTACCGCCACCGCTCCAGCGACCGAGAGCGTCACCGCCACCGCCAGCGCGACGACCCTCGAACGGATCTTGGAGCGGGCCAGACTGATGATCACCAGGGCTCTCCCTTCCGGGTGGGGTATTGGCGCTCAGTCTGGGAAGCTGTTCGAAACGTGTCAACGAGATATCGAAATATTTCAAAGGCGGGCTTCTTGTCCTCCCTCTGAGCTGGAAATGCATCTATGTCGATGCCAAGACTTTCGGAAACTAGCTGAAAATGAGGTGCCTTCCACCTTGCCCGGCTCATCGCCCCGAAACTTTCGGCCTCGCCTCGGCCCGGCGTGCGATCCGCCCCCGATCCCCTCCTGACGGCCGGTCGCCCTGGGCACTCCCGCATCGCCTGCACGGTGGAAGGAGTTGTTTCGTTACGGTTCCCGCAGCGGGTTCTTCTTCACCCGCTGCCCGAACCGTCAAAGGAACGCCATGGAGATCTGGATCAACCCCGACTGTTCCAAGTGCCGCTCCGCGCTGTCCGTCCTGGACGCGGAGAAGGCCGAGTACACGGTCCGCCGCTATCTGGAGGACCCGCCCGACGAGCGGGAACTCCGCGAGGTGCTGACCAGGCTCGGCCTCGAACCCTGGGACATCACCCGGACGGGCGAGAGCGCGGCCACCGAGCTCGGCCTGGCCGACTGGCCCCGCACCCCCGAGAGCCGTGACCGCTGGATCCGGGCGCTCGCCGACCGCCCGATCCTCATCCAGCGCCCCATCATCACCGCCGACGACGGACCGGCCGTCGTCGCCCGAACCGAGGAGGCCGTCCGCTCGCTGCTTCCGCGTTCGTAGGCGTCGAGCATCTTGGGCACATCCGCGAAACACGGATGACGGCCGGCCGGGAGGCAACGGCCGCTGTTCCAGCCAGTGACGCCCGCCCCTGGATGTCCACCACGCCCGATCCGGCGGACATTCCGGCGCGCGGCCGGGTGTCAACCGGTGATGGTGCCCAGCGCCGCGACGAGGTAGAGGCCGCCGGCGGAGGAGACCGCGAGGCCGGCGGCGGCCGGGGCCCAGGCCATTACCGCGGAGGCCAGTGACCACCTGTGGGCTCCGTGGGCCAGCAAGGTGTAGCCCCGGATCGTCACGACGCCCACGCCGGTCAGGGTGAGGGCCATCCCCACGCCGAAGGTGGCGACGAGCGCGACGGCGTCGAAGGCCCGGCCGGTGAGCAGCCCGCTCATCAGGACGACGAACGCCGACGGGGAGGGCAGCAGGCCGCCGGAGAGGGCGAGCGCGACGAGGCCCCGGCGTGACCAGGGGTCCGGCCCGTCCTCGACCTGATGCCCGTGCCCGTGCCCGTGCCCGTGGCCATGTCCGTGCCCGTGGCCATGTCCGTGCTGCGCCTGGCGCCGGCGTCCTTGGAGGTGGCGGTAGGTCAGGTGGATGCCGACGCAGATGGTGACCAGTCCGGCCAGCACCTGCATCCAGGCGGTGACGCTCTCCGTGCCGAAACTCGCGGCGCTGCTGAGTCCCACCCAGGCGAACGCCAGCACCAGCACCGAGAAGGTGTGCATCAACGCGACGATGACTCCCAGGCGCAGCGCGTCGCGGTAGTTGCCCCGGGTGCCGACCAGGTAGGCCGCGGTGACGCTCTTGCCGTGGCCGGGGGCGACCGCGTGCATCGCTCCGGCGACGAGGGCGACGGCGAGGACCGCCCAGAAGACGCCCCTGTTGTCGAAGAGCGAGATGAACCGGCTCTCGAAGCCGCTGAGCTCCGTCATGATCGCGTACCCGTCGTACTCACCCTGCGCCGGGTGCGCAGCATGACGAACGCGCCCGCCCCGGCCAGCAGTACGGCGGCGCCGACGGCGACGCTCGTCGTCTGCCAGGACATGCCGTTCCCCGCCGTGCCGGAGAAGCTCAGACGCTGGGTGCTGACCGCCTCGGTGAAGAGCGTCTGCTTGGGGGTGGCGGGCGTGTCCGCGATGAGCATCGTCCGGTACGCCGTGTTGAGATCGGTCAGAGCGGCGACCGTCACCTCCACCTCGGTCACCGGGCTCTGGCAGTCGAAGACGAACCGGGCGCCGTCGACGAGCAGCGCCCGGAGTTCCTCCAGCCGGCTCTCGCACGGCCGGCCGGCCTGGGCGACCGTGATCTTCTCCAGCAGGTAGTCGCGGAGGGCCGTTGAGCGCTCCAGTTTCTGCTCGCCGGTCAGCTCCGTCGAGACGGTGCCGGTGGACGGGTCCTCGAACGCGCCGAGCGACTGGCCGAGCGCGACCCAGTCGTCCTCGGCCGGGAGCCACGAGATGGTCACGTGCGAGCCGTCGGCCTCGATCCGTGCGGTGGACGGTGGTCCGAAGGGGTGGGCGGCGGCCGGGGTGGCCCAGCCGGCCAGGGCGCCGACGAGCAGCGCGCCCGCCAGCGTACGGGCATGGATTTTCAATGGATTTCCTGTCCGACAAGGCTCCGGCACGTCCGGAGGACGGGGCCGCCGTGACGGCGGCCCCGTCCCCTGGCGGGTTTACTTCTTGTCGACCGTGACGGCCGGGCTGGTGATCTTCTGGTTGGCGCTGTCCAGGTAGACCACGTAGGTCTCGCCCTTCTTCAGGTTGCTCGGCACCCTGAAGGTGTAGGTCAGACGGCCCAGCTCATCGGCCTCCTGCGTGCCGATCGAGATGGTGTCGTTCCCCTTTCCAGGGTTGCCGTCGCCCGCCTTCTTCATGAAGACGGACACCCGCTCGGCCGGGTCGTAGCCGTACGCGGAGATCGTGAGCTCGCCGCGGTGCTCGACGGCGGTCTTGTCGACGGTGACCTGCTCACCGACGGTGTTCTCCGCGGTACGGACCTCGTTGACGGTGCGCTCGCCCTTGGTGTTCTTCCGGACGACGAAGCCGTCGTGGTGCTCGCCGTTGGCGTACCGGGCCTCGAACGTGATCTTGTCGGCCTCGATGTCGATCAGCTGGTAGAGCTGGGTGTTCTGGCTCTTGCTGACGACCTCGGCGCCGTTTCCGGTCCAGTTCTCGCCGTTGTTGAGGGCGTACATCTTGCCGCCGGAGACGGACACGACGTAGGCGACACCGTTGTTGACCGTGACCGACTTGCGGGCGGTCGCCACGTTGCCGCGGCCGTAGGAGTGGTCGTGGCCCTGGAGGACCAGGTCCACGCCGTACTTCTCGAACAGCGGGCCCCACTGGCCGCGTACGGCGGGGTTGTTGCGGGTGCCGGTGGTGGAGTAGACGGGGTGGTGGAAGGTCACCACGGTCCACTTGTTCGGGTTGTCCTTGAGCAGACCCTCCAGCCAGGTGGTCTGCGCGGCCATCAGGGTGGTGTTGCTCTGCACGTTGGAGTCCAGGCCGATGAAGCGCACGCCCTGGTAGTCGACGGTGTAGACGGTCTGCTTCAGCTCCGGGTTACCCGGTCCGTTGTCCGGATAGGGGAACTGCGGACGCCAGAAGGTGGACAGGCTGCCGCTGTACTCGTGGTTGCCGGGGATCGAGAGGTTGTTGACCTGGCTGTCGATGAAGCCCGCGGCCTTGTACCACTGACCCCACTGCTCCTCGCTGTTCGCGGAGTCGATGAGGTCACCGGCGTTGACGATCATCTTGGCCTGCGGGCGGTCGGCGAACGCCTGGCGGAAGACGCGCGGCACCGCGGAGTCGATGTAGTTCTGCGCGTCGCCGTAGTAGATGAACGAGAACGGCTGGAGGTCGGCCGCCGCGGTGGTGAAGTCGCTCCACTCCGCCCAGTTGGTGCCGTCGCCGACCCGGTAGCTGTAGCGGGTGTTCGGCTTCAGGCCGGTGAACTCGACGGTGTGGTAGATGGAGGCGTACCCCAGCGTGGTGTTGACCGGGGTGGTGCTGATCGCCTTGACGTTGGTGACCGCGCCCGCGGACGGCGCGACATCGCCGAGCGCGCGCGGGGCCTCAAGGATCTGGGCCTGCGCCGAATCGGCGTCGGTCACGGCCCGCCAGGTGACCTTCTGGCTGGCCGACGGCGTGGTGGTGGGAGTGAGGATGACCCGGTCGGGCATGGGGGAGGGCTTGTGGATATCGGCGGCGGGGTACTTCGGCGGCGCGGCCGCGCCGAACGCCACCGGGCTGAACGCGAGGCCGCTGGCGATCAGCACGCCCGCGCTCACCGCCGTCAGCCTGGTACGCCGGGATCCGGCGGATCGGGGCAGTTTGGCTTTGCCCATCATGAATTCTTCTCCAAGGAGGGATCACATTCCACCGAGGGAGTGCGGTAGACGTCGGTATTGATCCAGAAAAGAGGGACAAAAGCCCATATAGGGCATTACACCCGGATGAACACCTCCTCCCAGGTATCTCTGGCCCCAACCGCACCATTGATGTCGCCGGAAGGCCGTGCGCTCGACACCTTCCGTTGCCCTCGCGTTCGGTGGCGCGCGCCTAACATCGTGCGAGCGGGCTCGGGTGGAAAGGAAACACATACGCCTACTTCGCGACCTGCGCCACATGGCACGCGGTTTCGCTGAGGGTTCCTCCTCCCGGGCCGAGGCCGAGGCCGCCGAACGGGAGGTATTTGATGACGGGCCCCCGGCAGGCCGGTGACCGGCGGTCCGCCCGCCGCTGGACGCTGCTTCCCGGCTTCGTGGTGCTCGGCGCGCTCTTCCTGCCGCCGTCCACGTCGGGGACGACGGGCCCGGCGGGGCCGATGGTCAAGGATGAGACCTTCATCACCGCGGAGACCGGCGGGCTCCTGCACATCGAGGCGGGGGAGTGTTTCACCGACCCGGCCTACTCCCCGGAGGCGACCGAGGTCGTCGTGCTCTACACACCCTGCAGGGAGCAGGCGGCCAACCAGTCGTACGGCTTCGTGCACGCCCCCGACGGTGAATGGGATCCGGCCGCGCTGACCACGTTCGCCCGGGAGAGTTGCCGGCGGGGGTTCGACAGCAACTGGAGCGGTGAGTCGGCCTCGGGACTGGATTTCTACCCGGTCATGCCGACCCGGGAGACCTGGGCCGACGGCGACCGCGATGTGATGTGCGTGGTCTACAGCCCCGAAGGCCCGATGAACGGCTCGGCGCTCCCCCTGGCGGGGTGGTGATCGCGGGTCGTCTATATCGCCTCGACGGCCTCCACCAGGACGTCCGGGCCGCCCACGTTGCCCGGCACGACCACGCAGGTCGTGGCGGCCGCGTCGGTGTCCAGGTCCCAGACGGACACTCCCGGCAGCACCTGGCCCCGCACGGTGGCGGCGGCGGCCCGCAGTCCGGTGGCCGTCACCTCGGCCGAGGTGATGCCCCCCTTGGAGACCACCACGCGGGCGGTGTCCGACAGCTCGCGGACCGCCGTCATGAGTGCGGTCATCACCGCCTTGCCGTGCGCGAGGGTGTTGTGGCCTTCGCGGCGCACCCGCTCCGAGCTGATCACCGCGATGCCCTCCCCGGTCAGCGCCCTCCTCGCGTCCGCGACGATGGCGTGACCGGCCGCCGTGCCGTTCCGCAGTGCCGCCTCGGTGCTGATCGTCAGCGCGGTGACGCCACGGCGCCGCTCCAGTTCCGCGAGCTGAGCGGTCGCCCCCGAGGTGTGCGAACCGCAGACCACCAGGACGGGGCCGCGACCGCCGTTCAGCGGCTGCGGCAGCAGACCCCGGCTGACCGCGCCGGCGCACCGGGCGGCCAGCGGCGCCGCGGAACGGACGACCACGGGCCTGCCCCGCTCCCGCGCCGCCAGCAGGCCCCGGTGGACCAGATCGACGTCCTCGTCGGTCTCGGCGTCCGGCGTCACCACGGTGCGGCCGGGAGCGGCGAGCAGGGCCGCGGCCACGGCCTCTCCCCGCGAGGAGCGGACCTCCTCGAGCGGCACCGGGAACGCCTCCCTGGCACCGATCTCCCGCACGTACCCGACCAGGTCGCCGTGACGGAAGGAGAAGACCGGGTCGTTGGCGTACTCCGTCAGGTGGGCGGGGGTCGGCACCCCGCCGACCAGGACATGGTGCACCCCGCCGACCGTGGTCCGGCCCCCGTCGGGGAAGGCCGGCAGGAAGAGGATCGGGCTGTCGCCGGTGGTGAACACGTCCGTCTCGGCGAAGACGTGTCCACGCAGCGTCGAGTCCCCGCGCAGCACGACCTGGATCTCGGTGTCCAGCTCGGCCGAGGCCGCGTCGACCTCGCCGCGGATCCGCCGGCACAGTGCCACCGCCGCGGCCTCGTCGATCGCCCGCGAGTTCGTCTGCAGGTAGACCGAGTCCACCGCGCGCAACGTCTCGGTGAGACGGGCGGCGTCCCAGCGCAGCAGCACCCGGACCCCACTGGCCGACTGGGTGCCGGTGGGGTCGTCATCGAGCACGACGGTCTTCATCGGATACCTCCAGTGTGGAGACCCCCTTCTTCAGGCGGGGGAGGAAACGCGGCACCGCGCCGCGTTTCTGGGTGGGTGGTGTAGCCGTAGCCGTCGGCTCGTTGGAGCAGGCGGATATGGCGGTGGCCGATGCCCTGTACGGTGCCGTGTCGGGTGGTGATGTTGAAGTTGCCGGTGGTGCGGACCGCGACCCGCCCGGTGTGGACTCCGGCCTTCTTGCCGGTCGGGATGGTCGCGCGGACCAGGTCGCCGGTGGCGAACCCCTTGACGTGCTTGGTCCGGGGGAGTCGTAGCTGGGGGAAGCCGTAGCGGTCGGTGCGGGTGCGGGCGTAGGTGCCGCGCCCGGTCGCCTTGACCACCAGGACCGTGCAAGGCCAGGCGGTGACGCCTGCCAGGGGGCCGACGTGCAGCGCGTCCAAGGTGTGCGACTTGGCGGCACCGGTGCGGGAGCGGTTCCACTTCGTGCGGCCACCGGAGGCGGTGTGAACCGACAGGCCAGTCGTTTCCAGGGCCCGCCACAGCGCCCACCGGGTGGCGTTGACCGCCGCCGCGTCGCGCAACGGTGTTTTCGCCTGTTTGAGGATCCTGGAGAGAAGTGCGGGACTGTCCTTGAGGAACACCTCTACCGGAGTGGCGTTCTTGGTCTGGTTACATGGGATGCAGGCCAGGGTGAGGTTGCTGATCCGGTCGGAGCCGCCCCGGCTGCGGGGGTGGATGTGGTCGAGGTTGAGCGGTACGCCGCTCGCACCGCAGTACGCGCACGCCCGCCCCCACTTGGCCAGCAGGTATTCGCGGACCTCGTACCCGGCGAGGGTGCCCTGCTGATACTCCGCTCCTTCGAGCGGCCGTCCGGCCGACAGGGCGTGGGTGTCGAAGGAGACCCGCTCCACGTGGACGGCTGCCACGGGCGCCCACCGGGTCAGCCGCGCCACCCACGACATGGTGGTGTCGACGCGGTGTCGCAGGGATGGCGCGAGCCATCCCTTCGGTTTGGTGCGGTTGAGAAACCGGGGGGCGCGGTAGCGCAGGTTGCGTGACCTGCGGCCCCGGCGCAGTGCGGCCCGCGAAGCGAGCCTGTCGCGGATCAGTGCGCCTCGGTGGTCGAGCTGGATCGCATACCGTCCGGCCCGGCTCCCGTCATGGTCGGTGAACACGGCCAGGCCGGTGTGTTTGGAACCGGGATCGATACCGATCGCGACGCCGTTCATAACGCAGTCGGCGGCCGACCGGTCTTTGAGACGGATAACGAACGGGGTGTGACGCACCACCACCGCCCGCCCTGCCGCCAGAAGCCGACGGGCACGGGCAGGATGGCAGGGGTCTAGCGGGTGGCCGTGGCGGTCGAGGATGAACACGGCCGGGTGAACCTCACGGTTCGCTCCCTCAGGCGCCGAAGCGCCCTCGGGGTGACGCCGGTCCGGCGGTGCGGCCGAACCGATCTCCCCTCGCCCAGGTTCCATGGCAGTGCCCGGCGTCGCCGGGAGTCCGTGAGCCGTTTCGTGCCCACCCTCGGGCGTGTCTGCTCCCACGGATTCCAGAGCGGCAGGCTGAGGAAGCACCTGCCGGTGGGTCTGCTCGCTTACATGAAACGTAGCCATCTGGATCACACCTCCAGTTCGTGATGGCTAGGGCTGGTCAACGCGGGGCTTCGAAGCGCATCGCTGCGCCTCAAG